>JAFMIS010000082.1 GCA_017853915.1 bacterium | reverse complement strand
AAATTAAGCTGCTCCAAGAGCTTAAAGAATGCAAAACTCTCCATCCTAAAGGGCTGCATAATAGCGAGACGCAGCGCTTCAGGATTGCTGGCCAACAAAAGTAGCCACACCGACCACCACGCGAAACGCGCGTTTTTTGTAAGAAGAATAATAAGAGAAAAAAGCGCGCTTCCGATCCACCCAGCAAGCGTCGCCATCGCTAGGTTGTAACCCACCGCCGCTGGAATCCCTGTCAGTTTAAGAATTGCGGCGATAAAATAAATTCCTAAGTAGTAGTAGCTCATCGGACTGCCGACAGCCCACGGATCCTGTGGCGGGAGAGTCTCATTTCTGGTGAAAAAATTGAGAAACGTGGAATCCATCGGCTTCTCCCCCCAGAATATCTCTGGGTTGCAGAAGCGAATAATCCCGAAGAAAAGCGTCAAGCCGATGAAGAGCGACTCAATCTGTCGACCACTTTTTGAGAAAAGAGTCTTGAGGTCCGAGAGAGAGAGCCACCCCGAATAGTAACCACGAAACCCTATAACGAGAAAAACAACAAAGGTGAATACCACCAGGTGGTTATTATCGGATGCAAGTCCGAACAGTGACTCAAGCCATACCGTCCAGGCAAATAGAAACACTCCCAGAACTTTTGACCATCCGTATCCTCGATCCGGAGCGCTGGGGCTCATCCACGCCACATACGGCAGGACCGCGAAGGCAAGTAATTGCACAATAACTAACCACACGATGCCATCGAAGAGTCCGAGCATATTCACACTCTGCTACCAATAAAAAGTATGATCATCAGTGATCCTTAAGCTGCTTTCTCGACTGTTCTTCAGAAGATATTTTTGAAACCACTTCGAGAAATCCGCCTCCCTACTTTGCTAGCAAACACCACCGTATCATCCAACGACGAGTCGCGATCTCATACAGGTGCTTCTTAAACCACGTGCTAGCAGCGTGGTAAAAAAGAACCCCTAAGGGAACCTTTTTCACTACGCCTGTAGTCTCATTAGTCAGCGCACCACAAGAAGCCTGCAGATGTGGGCCAGATGCCCACACCCGTCATGCCCTAGTACACCTATTTATATAGTATTATCTGTAACCTGGGGATGCCGTGAGGCGCTACCCCCAAACATGTCAAACGATGAGGAATTAAGCCCTCACGTAAGGATTGCTGATTGACCGGAAAATGGGATAGAGACCCTCCATGCCCCTGGTCACCTCCACATTCCGCCCTCCATTGTATCTTCGCTCAGCATCTATCCAGACCATAACGCCATCTCTTTTCCGGCGCCTACCCCTCGACGACTCACGGCCGGAAACCTTGGAGCTGCCCGATGGCGATTTCTTGGAACTGGAATGGATGGCCTCTGATCGAAGCGAGTTGGTGATACTAACCCACGGCCTTGAGGGTTCGACTCGAAGTTCATACATCAAAGGGCTCGCTCACGCGTTGCTACAGGCGGGCTATGGGGTCCTTACCTGGAACATGAGAGGGTGCGGAAGAGATCGAAATCGCCTCCCCACCTGGTATCACAGCGGACAAAGCTCAGACCTTCGAGCTGTCATCAACCATGCGACGGGTCGTACTTTTGCACACATCCACGCCGTAGGAATTAGCGTGGGGGGTAATATCCTTTTGAAATATTTGGGTGAGGAAGGTACCGCGGCTCTTGACCTCATCAGCTCGGCGACCGTCGTGTCTGTTCCGATGGACCTGCGCGGATCCGCCAAGGAACTCGCGAAACAAAAAAACCGGATCTACATGAATTATCTTCTGAAGCCTCTCCGCGCGCGAATACGGGAAAAGGCCCGACGGTTTCCAAAACTTTTTGACACAACTCGCCTCGACTCGATCCGCACCTTCCAAGAATTCGACACGCTCTACACCGCTCCGATGCACGGGTTTGCCTCAGTGGATTCCTATTGGGACTCTTCAAGCTCACTCCATTTTCTCGACGCGATACGAGTGCCTACCCTCATCATAAGCGCGCTTGACGATCCATTTTTATCGCCCAGCTGTTTTCCCTCAGAAGTCGCTCGCTATTCTGACGCACTCTCCCTGGAAACCCCGTTATGGGGAGGACATGTGGGATTTATTGACTCGCTTCGACTTTCACGAACATGGCTGGACCACAGAATTCTTCAAAACCTGGCGCGATATTCACCGCCTCGTTAGACAACTTCAGGAGTGATGAAGCGCTCAAAAACTGAGTCAGCTACCAGGATCCCACGCTTGGTTAATCGAATTCCATCAGCGGACACTTCGAGATAACCCTCTCGTGCAAGTTCAGTCACGACATCTCCATACACCGCGTCGAGCGCCTCACCGAAGCGAGCGCAGAACTCCGCTTTCGAGACCCCTCTCATCATGCGCAGTCCCACATAGAAAAATTCAAACTTCAAAGATTGGCTCGAGATCCGCTCCCTCCAAGAGATCGCCGACGAATCGACAACCGCTTTCATGTATGAGTCAGGTAGCGCGAGTGTGCTCCAACGCTCGGCGGATCTAAGTATTCCACCATCATACTCGCCGCAGTACGAATGAGCGCCAGCGCCGATCCCGAGGTAATCATCACCGATCCAGTAGGCCTGATTATGAACACTCTCGCTTCCTGGCCGAGCATAATTACTGATCTCGTAGCGGAAAAATCCTCGCGCCTCCAAGAATTCCGGAATAAACACCAACATCTCCGCGACAAGCTCATCGCTCGGCATGGCGAGCAATCCCCTTTCCTGACGCTGAAAAAAAGGCGTGCCCGGCTCAATCGTTAGAGAGTACGTGGAGATGTGCGCGATGGGCAGCTTCAGAGCTTGCTCAAGATCTTGCTGCAGATCGCCCAGATTCTGTCCTGGAACGCCACATATCAGATCGAGACTTATATTCGATATACCTGCCTCGTGGGCCGCGTATATAGCCCTTTCAGCTTCATCCGCGGAGTGATCTCTTCCCAAAAGTGAGAGCCGCTCTGGCGAGAAGCTCTGCACCCCAAAGCTTATCCGATTGACCCCTGCCTGCCTAAAGGACGCTATGCGGTCCAGAGAGGTGTTGTTCGGATTAGCCTCAAGCGTTATCTCGGCGCCCGGCACTATTTTAAAGCGCGCGTCAGCCGAGGATACTATTCTTCCTATCGCTTCCCCGGACAACAACGAGGGAGTACCCCCGCCAAAAAACACGCTCCCGATCTGTCTCCCTTGGAAGCGAGGGTCTGAAGCGTATTTATCTATCTCTCGCCCAAGGGCACTCACATACTCTAGCTCGGGAATTCGAGCGGTCGCGTATGTATTGAAATCACAGTAGGGACATTTCTGCGAACAAAACGGAACGTGGACGTACAGCGAAAATGGCTTAACGCTCATCGCTTGTTGGCTTTGCGACGCGCCTTACGTTGAGCATCAAGGCGCGCTCGCTCGCTTTCAGGAAGCTTATCAAGTTCCTCCTCGGCTTCAGCAGATTCCTCTTCACCGCCGTGCGTAAGCTGCATCTGTTTTTGACGCTCTTCGTGCTTCCTGCGCTCTTCCTCGATGTGCTTAATAACTTCTTCGACTGGAGGCACATCGTGATAACATAACCGACGAATGACACTCTCCTTCATCTCAGCGAGCATGTTCTGAAAAAGGATAAAACCCTCACGCTGATATTCGTACAGCGGATTTTTCTGGGCATACCCGCGCAAGCCAATTCCCTCACGGAGATGATCCATCTCTTGCAAGTGGTGCCGCCAGAAGTAGTCCACGGCCTCTAGGATCGTATCTTGCTCAATCACTTCAAAACCGATGGGCGCGTCAGATCCCAAGGCCCCTCTATTAAGCTGTGGCGAGACCCCGATCTCACGCAACCCCTGTAATTTCTTACTCTGGTGCTCAGCGTGTTCACCGTAGAGAGAGCGCGCCGCGGCACGTAGGGAATCAAACACAGACTGGTGATCGAGGGCGAGATCGGAGGGGAACTCAAACTTTCGGCCAAATAAAAACTCATACCGCTCGGCGAGCTTGTCCAGTGGCCACTCGATCGGTTTTGTTTTTTCATCACAAAACATCTCTACCGACTGCTCAATAAGATCATCGATGATATCGAAGACCTCCTCTCGGATACCGTCGTTGCGCAGAACTCGCGCTCGCAGGTTGTAGATTACCTGACGCTGTTTGTTCATAACATCGTCATACTCAGTAACGTGCTTACGGCTATCAAAATGCATCGCCTCAACGCGCTTCTGGGCCCCCTCGATCGTGCGAGTCATGAGTGAGTGATCGAGGGACATCCCCTCTTCCCACCCCATCCTGAGCATCAACTGCTGCAGACGCTCCCCCTGAAATCTCACCATGAGATCATCCTCGAGCGAGATATAGAACCTTGATTCTCCTGGATCACCTTGACGACCGGCACGACCACGGAGCTGGTTGTCGATTCGACGAGATTCGTGACGCTCAGTTCCGATTACGAAAAGACCTCCCGCTTCGACCACCTTGGCGTGCTCCTCGTCACACTGCTGACGATACTTCTCGAGAGCGGACTGAAAGCCAGAATCATTAGGGTCTCGGGTTCCCGCTTCGGACGCGGCCATGAATTCGGGATTGCCACCCAGAAGAATGTCAGTTCCTCGGCCCGCCATGTTGGTTGAGATAGTGACAGCGCCAAACCGCCCCGCTTGGGCGATGATCTCCGCCTCACGTTGGTGGTGCTTGGCGTTCAGAACGTTGTGAGGAATCCCCCGCTCCTTTAACAGTCTCGCCAATGCTTCACTCTGATCGATACTGATAGTGCCCACCAAGATCGGTTGCCCGCTGGCGTGGATCTCCTCAAGATCATTCACGACCGCCGCATACTTCTCACGCCGAGTTCGATAGACAATATCCGGATGATCCTCTCGTACCATTCGTTGATTAGTGGGCACAAGCGCCACCTCAAGACCATAGATCTCTTTAAACTCACCGGCTTCAGTATCAGCAGTACCGGTCATCCCTCCCAGCTTCTCGTACATACGGAAGTAGTTTTGAAAGGTTATAGAGGCCAGGGTTTGGTTCTCTCGTTGAACTTGAACCCCCTCTTTAGCCTCAATCGCCTGGTGCAGACCGTTTGACCATCGACGACCTGGCATAAGTCGTCCCGTGAACTCATCAACGATGACTATCTGCCCACCCTGAACAACATAGTCCACATCTCGCTCGAACCCGGTGTGCGCGCGCAGAGCCTGCGTAACATGGTGCAGCATCTCAATGTTAGAGGGATCGTACAGATTATCGACTCCGAGCAATCCCTCAGCTTTCTTAATCCCCTCATCAGTGAGTGATGGCTGCTTGGTCTTGAGATCCATCTCAAAATCAACATCTCGCTGTAAGCGCGGAATAACTTGATTCACCTGGTGATACTTATCGGTAGAATCCTCGGCTGGCCCCGAGATAATGAGCGGTGTGCGCGCTTCATCGATTAAAATCGAATCGACTTCATCGACGATGGCGAAGTAATGTCCACGCTGCACCATCTCTCCGGCAGAAAACTTCATATTATCCCGGAGATAATCGAATCCGAACTCGTTGTTTTGACCGTACGTAATATCAGCTCTATACGCGGCTTTCTTCTGCTCTTCGTTCATGCCGTGATAGACACATCCGACGGTCAGGCCCAGGAAGGTATGAATGCGCCCCATCCACTCGGCATCACGTCGAGCGAGATAATCATTCACCGTAACGACATGCACGCCCTTGCCCGCCAAGGCGTTGAGATACGAAGGCAGTGTGGCGACGAGCGTTTTTCCCTCTCCAGTTCTCATCTCGGCGATCATCTTATGGTGAAGGATCGCTCCGCCAATGAGTTGGACATCGAAGTGTCGCATTCCAAGCACTCTCTTGGATGCCTCTCGTACAACGGCAAAGGCCTCAGGAAGTAAATCATCAAGCGACTCACCTTTCTCAAGGCGCTCTTTAAATAGAGCTGTTTGAGCCTTGAGCTCTTCATCACTCATCGGTTCGTAGCGGCGCTCAAGGTCGTTGATGCGGAGAATTACCGGCCTCAACATCTTGAGTAGGCGATCGTTTCGAGTGCCAAATATCTTTTTCGCGAGGTATACGAACATACGTAGTGTTTTCAGGTGGTTACGGGCGCGCCTGCACAAGCGTCATGGTCGTAATTCCCGGTAACCGCTAAACCCAGCGAAGTATATGAGGTAATTACGAAAAGAGCGAGAGTTGAGTGAATTCTCGATTTTGGGCCGCCCGAACACAGGCCGAAATTACCACATCACCACACGCTCGACCAAAACCTCGCGCGAGCCCTCCTATGGCTCGCGCGGGAGCCCGATACGCGCCTGTCCGAGCGAACAGAAATCCAAGAGCGAGCGCGCCGCCACATATCAGCAAGGGATTCTTTTCAACGCGCTCTTTCAAGTGCAAGGGATTAGATACCGCGGCGACTCCCGCCTGGGCCACCTCATAGAGCCGATCGAGGTCATGCCTCAGATCGGCGCTCGTACGAGAGATCTCGGCTCTCAACTCATTAACTGAAAGCTCACCTACGCGCTCCTGTGCATCCATCCGAAGCCCTCCTGAAGCGCTCGAATGGATCGACTTGAGCTCTCCCCGAGCGATCGCCATCTCCTCATCGCCAGAAAGGAAAACCCAGCTCCCAGCAGCGCAAGAAAGAGAGATACAAGACCGAACGCGAGCCAGAGTGGCACACTCGTCCACTGCGTCGCTACCGCGTACACCAACATAAACGAACTCAGCGCTACGCCAATAAAGAGGAACGCTCCTCCACAGACTCCGTACACAAGAGCGCTTTGCGCGCGCTGTGAATCTTCCTGCAACTCAGTACGCACTAATTGCGCCTCCTGTCGCATCAACTTGCGAGCATCATCAAGGATGTCCCGCATAATAGGCGCCACGGTGCTCTCGAATTCCTCTCGCATGGAATTAAACATACGCTATCCCCTTACTCGACGAGACGCGCTTCCAGCCACGAAACCCACCAGGAAACACGCCACAAGCGAACGGCCGGGGTAACGCTTAATCAATCCACCGACATCCCGAGCGGGATGCTCACGCATCATGTACCGTCCTGCTGAATCGAGGACATCAGACGCGGACTCAAGCGCATTGCGTGGGAAGCCCTCCCTCGGGCCCTTTTCTCGAACCAACGATGCGGCACTTCGCATTCTCTTACCAATCAAGTTCAGGGCTTTATCCAGGTATTGCCCCGCTGACAACCCCTGACCCTCTTCACTAGATGAAAGTGAGGGACCCTGCTGTTCCTCTGACGACGCCGCGCGAGCTTGTTCCATAAATCCTCGTTAAAAATCGACCTTAGTATGTGTACTGCCGTGCTTTGACAGGGGGCTTGCCGCCCATCGTGTACGGAGACTACTCGACTAAACGTGCTCCCATGAATGAGCACCCTCATGAAATATGAGGGCTAGCTCGACGGGATGCGGCAGAGCTCGGCAAGCAAAGAGAGCTGCTGGGGGCATTCCCGAAAGACATCCTCAGCTCGCCCCATCTCAAAATCAGCGAAATCGAACCCAGGGCTGACCGTGCACCCGAGAAGCGAATAGGCCCCTCCCGCGACGGGACGAGAGGCGAACCAGGCGCCCTGCGGAACTACATATTGAGGGCTTTGGCCGAGATCGACACGTAGCCCAAGGGTGACCAGTCGGTACTCAGCCCCCTGTACCACATGAAGCTCAAGGGGATCCCCGCAATAAAAATGCCAAACTTCATCAGAGCGAATGCGATGAAAGCCTGAGAAATCTCCCGCTTGAAGCAAATAAAAAATAGCTGTGCAAAAACTGCGTGCACCAGTAAACCGCTCAGGCAGGCAGCCCTGATGAATAGACTCCGCAGCCCGATATGTTTCCCTGTAGAAACCACCTTCGGGATGCGGCTGAAGCGAAAGATGCGAGATCCAGTACGATGAGTCGGGAACAAAAGCCGTCATAATGAACAGTGTACACGGATTACGAAAAGCCCCAAGACCCAATGAAGCGGCCTCGCCTCCAGTGACATGCTTTTCGAATTTTTTTGATTTTCTATTTTCCTGATTAGTTTTAAAGTGCTTTTCACACTCGAATTCTCAGCGAAGCTGCCTAAGAGCGCCTTCAACAAGGACGCAAACTAGCTGAGAGGACACACTACGCGCCTCACGAATGCGCTGTTAGCAAAGGATACCGATGTCAATCAATAATTCCCGAAACCCAGCTATACGTACCATCATGATGCCACGCGATACTAACGCTCTGGGAAGTATCTTCGGCGGACATATTTTAAGCCTGATCGACTTGGCCGCCGGACAACATGCGCGTTCGATATCCCCTAAAAAATACGTCACCAAAGTCATGCGAGAAGTTGAGTTCATCGCGCCCGTATTTGTGGGAGACGCCGTCAGTTTTTACTGCCATACAATCAAGCAGGGACGCACCTCTATAACCATCAAGGTTGAGGTTGAGGCAACGCGTGGCATTGATTCACTCCACACCATACAGGTAACCGCCGCGGAGGTTGTCATGGTAGCGGTTGATAACCAGAACAGGCCAATTCCGATCGTTGATCAGTCATAATTATCATAATTATCATAATTATCGCGTTCCTCTGCAGCGGATATCGATACGTCGCTATCCAACAACTCCTTGGTAGCTCGCAAGCCAACCACGACGACCAGACCACATGGTAGCCTCTACACGGTTGGTGTATCTTTTTGGAGTTTCCTTACCTTAGGAAGGCAGCGAGGGCCAGGTGCTACCCGGGTCGATAGTCCCGACTCGAGCCTAGGTCGAGAGTAGGTTACGCCGAGGTCTCCGTCGAGTCGAGAGGCGCTCCGCTCCCTACTCTTTCTATTGCGGTGTTGTGGCGCGATATCTCGATGCGCTAGGGTGGTAGAGGATCACAACACGCCTGCACTGGGGCATGTCTGGAAGGTATGGATTAGTATGCCAAAGAGCTTTTTCACCATCGACAAGGTCACCTCCCTTCACTCCATTCGGCAGGGAGCCGCTATCCACATCATCGGGGTGTCCGGTGTCGCCATGGCGCAGATTGCTGTTGAGCTCGCGCGCAAGGGCTACCAGGTAACAGGAAGCGATAAAGAGTTCTATGAGCCGATGGGAAGCCTCCTTCGCAATTCCGCGGTAGGACTTAAGC
>JAFMIS010000081.1 GCA_017853915.1 bacterium | reverse complement strand
CATCGATAAATTTAACGAAGAATTTCAGGCGTTTTTTTGAGGTCCAGAAAATGAAAGGCGAAAATGCTCAGCTGAATGGAAGCGCAAGCGTAGGGGAGTCGCTTCCCAATAATGGTTTGGTTCGCATATCCCGACGGCGCTTTCTGCAGGTGTTAGGCGCGACGACAGCGGTTGGCGCGGCGGCCTGCGCGAATCCCGCGGAACAGAATATTCTTCCGTATGTGAAGCCGGATCCCGAGCAGATTCCCGGTGTGGCTGTGTGGTACAGTTCAACATGTACTGAGTGTTCCGCTGGTTGTGGAACGAGAGTTCGGACTCGCGAGGGGCGCGCGGTAAAGATAGAGGGCAATCCTCACAGTCCAGTGAATAAGGGAAGCCTCTGCGCGCTGGGACAATCAGCGCTTCAATCCTTATATGATCCCGATCGAGTGCGTGGTCCGCAGAAGAAGACGAATTCATCCTCAAACAAGGATCTGCTCTACTCCCCAACAGCTCCGATCTTCGGGTCCAGCACGTGGGATGAGGCATACTCAAAGATTAACGACGCGATCGCAAACGCTACAAACAAAAAGGTTTTGCTCACCGGAGAGTTAACATCAGCGCAAGCTGATGTTGTTAACTCCTTTAAAGACCAGATGGGTTTTACTCACGTAGTGTGGGACCCCACTCAGCCAGTTGCGGTAGCGAAGGCTTCCGAATTGGTGTTCGGGTTGTATGGGGTGCCAACTTTCGCGCTCGATAAGGCGCAGGTTGTCGTGAATTTTGGGGCTGATTTTCTTGAAACATGGTCAAACCCAGTTGGCTACGCCCGTCAGTGGGCCGATTCTCGTCGGTCAGAAACCCCGCTTCGATTCGTTCACATCGAGCCTCGCTTGTCCCTTACCGGCGCTAACGCCGATATGTGGTTAAAGTCGAATGTAGGTTCGGAGGCGCGGATCGCCTTGTTCCTCATCAGTGAGATGATTAAACGTGATCGAACTGGTTCTCTCGATGGGTCCACAGTAACGAAGCTGAAGCAGCTTACTGCTGGAATTACTGCCGAGGCTGTCGAGGAGGAGACAGGAGTATCAAAACAGAAGCTGTTGTTGATCTCCGACTATCTGGCTAATGCGGATGCCTCCTTGGTTTTGGCTGGTGGCGTAGCCACAGCAACTGCCGATCCATTGCCGCTTCTCGTGGCTGTAAACATTTTAAATCTGATGCTGGGTAATGTCGGCAAGACGGTAGACCTCGCGGCGATGAAAAAGCCAGCGTCATCAGCCGCACAGCTCGCGACGCTCATTTCGGATATGCAAGCGGGCAAGGTTGATGTTTTGGTCACCTATGGCACTAACCCGCAATTTAGCTTTCCGAGCGCCTTTGGTTACAAGTATGCGGCTAACCGCGTTGGTCTGAAGGGTGAGGGAACTGGTAAGAAGGCTGGATTGGTTGTCGCTCTCTCAAGTCATCTTGATGAGACTGCTGAACTAGCTGACTTTGTTCTGCCAGTTAACACGAATCTTGAGGATTGGGGGTATGTGAAGCAAGCCGATGGTGGTGTGAGCTTAATACAACCCTCGATGCGTCCGATTTTTGATACCAAGAGTTTTGGCGATGTGTTGATAGACATCGCGAGCAACGCGAACAAGAACGTCGCGGGCGACGCTAAGAGCTACGATGCTTTAGTTAAGGCTAACTTCTTGAAAGCTACCTCTGGTAAGTATTCCGGAGATGCTGACAACTTCTGGCGGGCAAGCCTGGAGAGGGGCGGTTATTTTGGTGATGCTCCGCGCGCAGCGGTTCAAGCTGGTTCGATTAATCCGACTGTTTTCTCATTGTCATTCGGAAGTGAAGCGGCCAAGGCTCACAAGAACCACCTCGTATTGTATCCGTATCCTTCGGTGAAGTCCTTCGATGGTCGCGCCGCGAACCGTCCTTGGATGCAAGAACTGTCGGATCCTATTACACAGGCTGTATGGGGAGCATGGGCTGAGATTCACCCCGCGACGGCGAGTTCCCTCAACATAGCTCAGGGCGATGCGGTTATTCTCCGCACGGCGGATGGTGAAGTGCACGTTCCAGCGTACCTCACCGAGCATGTCCATAAGGGTGTGGTGGCAGTTCCAGTAGGGCAGGGCCACTCAGCGTATGGGCGTTTTGCGAAGAGCGCCGCGGAGGGAAGCGGTAGTGTGTATTCACTTCTTCCGAAGCAACTAGCGACGGGCGCGGACGCTTTGGTTCTGAATGGTGCTGTCGTTACGGTTGCCCGCGCGCCCGGCTCAGGTAATTTAGTGACGGTTCAGGATTTCAGCTCTCAGGAGGGTCGTGAGTTGGCCCGCACTAACCTGATTGTGGCGGGGGGAGCTGCGGCTGGTGTGGCCCATGCTCACGGTGAAACTGGGGGAGAGAGCCACGGAAGCGCTCACGGAGGAGGGCATCACGAAGAGCCAAAACAGATGTATGAACAACGTGAGCACCCCGTCTATGAGTGGGGAATGGCGGTTGATTTGGCTGCGTGCACCGGGTGCTCTGCGTGTGTAGTAGCGTGCTCGGCAGAGAACAATATCCCAGTTGTCGGCAAGAAGGTTGTCGCCCAGGGACGTGAGATGGCGTGGTTGCGGATTGAGCGCTACTACGACGCGATCCCAAGTGAGGATGGTGGCGAGGAGCTCAAGGTGAGCTTCTTACCGATGATGTGTCAGCATTGTCAGAACGCGCCGTGTGAGCCGGTATGCCCAGTCTATGCCACCTACCACAACGAAGAGGGCGTTAACGCGATGGTCTACAATCGTTGCGTAGGTACTCGCTACTGTTCGAACAACTGTTCTTACAAGGTACGTCGATTCAACTGGTTCCAATACGAGTGGCCAGAGCTGCTCGATTGGCAGGTTAATCCTGATGTAACTAAGAGAACTGTGGGCGTGATGGAAAAGTGTACGTTCTGCGTGCAGCGCATAGCTGAGGCAAAAGACGTGGCTAAGGATCTCGGTCGTCTCGTTGAGGATGGAGAGATTAAGCCAGCGTGCGTTCAAACCTGTCCGACGCAGGCGCTCACATTCGGAAATCTCAAGGATCCTCACAGTAAGGTAGCGGTGGCGGCGAAGAGTGAGAGGGCATACAAGGTCCTCGATCATCACCTTAACACGCAGCCAGCCGTTAGCTATCTGAGTGATATCCGATACAAGGCGTAAGAATTAGAGACCAGACTTATGGAACATACCCATCAGCAGCATGATTCGAAGAAAGAGGCCCCAGTTACCTACGCTGAGGTAAACGATACTGTTTTGAAGATGCTTGAGCCGCCCGGGACCGGTTGGTTCTTGTTGCTCTTCACCTGTTTGTTTTTTCTCGCGATTGGAGCTTCATGTTGGTTTTACCAGATGTGGAGTGGCTTCGGAGAGTCAGGCAAGAGCCATCCGATTGGCTGGGGAACGTACATAACTAACTTCGTATTCTGGGTAGGTATCGCGCACTCTGGAACGCTCATCTCGGCGGTGTTGTACCTCTTTAGAGCCGCGTTCCGTCAGCCCATCTACCGTCTGGCAGAGGCGATGACAGTATTCGCGGTTATGACCGCCGGACTTTTCCCTATCATCCATTTAGGGCGCCCCTGGTATGCCTTGTGGTTGATGCCGTATCCCAATCAGCGCGCGTTGTGGCCGAACTTCCGTTCGCCGCTGCTCTGGGACGTTTTTGCTGTATCTACCTATTTTACGATCTCAGCGACGTTCTTCTTTGTGGGACTTATCCCGGACATCGCGGCTGCTCGCGATAGGGCGACCACCAAATTCCGAAAGGCTCTCTATGGCGTTACCTGCCTTGGATGGCGTGGTAACCACATCCAGTGGAAGCACTTTCAGGCCGCATATCTCATCTTCGCGGCTTTCGCGACGCCGCTCGTAGTCTCTGTTCACTCGGTGGTATCGTGGGATTTCGCGATGAGTATAGTGCCGGGCTGGCATGCCACAATCTTCCCGCCATACTTCGTTGCTGGAGCGATCTTTTCCGGAGTGGCGATGGTTATCACCCTCGCGATCCCTCTGCGTAAAGCCTTTGGTTTGGAGCGGTTGATTACCCCAGTGCACTTTGATGCGATGAGTAAGCTAATTCTCATGACATCGGGGGTCGTGACATATTCCTATATTACTGAGTTTTATACTGCGTGGTTCAGCAACAACCCATTCGAGCGTTTCCAATTCTGGTTCCGTCCGTTTGGAGAGTTCTGGGTTGCTTTCTGGGGAATGACCTTCTGTAACTGTATATTCCCTCAGCTGCTCTGGATTAAGTCGTTGAGAACGAACATCCCGTTCCTCTTTGTGCTCTCGATCTTCATCAATATTGGAATGTGGTTAGAGCGCTTTAACATCATCTTCCAATCTCTTACTCGAGAGTTCATTCCAGCAGCATGGGGCGGTTACAACTTCTCGTGGGTGGAAGTGGGAATTACTGTTGGGGCGTTTGGCTGGTTCGGAATGTGGATGACCTTGTTCATCAAGTTCTTTCCATCTGTAGCCATCACCGAAATTAAAGAGATCCTGCCGCCGCCAATGCGTCGGGCAGAGCATGGGCACGCCGCTGTGGCGAACGCTGGTCATCATCACTAAGAAGGGGGTACCACTATGGTTGAATCATCAAGTAGAGCAGTTGTAGGGGTATTCACCTACATGGACGATGCTCTGGAGGCGGTTAAGAAAGTTAAAGCCGCTAATATGGACTACCGCATGTACTCGCCGGTGCCTCGGCACGAAATCGAGGAGGTAACATACCCGGAGAAGAGTCCCGTGCGTCGAGTCTCTCTCATTGCGGCGATGACAGGCTGCGCATGCGGCTTCGCGCTCGCCATCTGGTGTTCTCTCGATTGGCCACTTCGAACAAGTGCAAAAAACATCGCCTCAGTCCCAGCCTTCTTTGTGCCTGGATATGAGTGGACGATTCTGTTCGGCGGCTTAGGCACTTTGTTGTCGATTCTCGTCTTCTGTCGATTGCCATCGGTGTTGCGCGCTGCCGGATATGATCCCCGTTTTTCAAATGACAAGTTCGGTGTTGTTGTCGCGTGCTCTGGGTCGCAAGTCGAGGATTTGAAGCGACGAATGTTGGACTCAGGGGCCGATGAGGTCGACGTGCGAGATAGTTTATAAAGAGAGGTGTGAGGTGCTCATGAGAGTGGCTCGAAAAATGCAGTGTTCTTTGTTCGTAAGCGCGATGGTCGTAGGCGTGTTGATGATGCGCCATGCGGTGGCATTGCCATTTAACGATGACATGGTGAATGTGCAAAAGCGCACGGGAGTCATCATGAGACAGAAAGCTCCCGGCACCGTTGCGATCGGTCAATCCGAGTACCATGTCGCTACGCGTGACGAGGCAGAGAAGCTGTCCAATCCATTGAAAGGCGATGCCCGATCTACCGCGAACGGAAAACGTCTGTTCGCTGTGAATTGTTTGCCGTGTCACGGGGATATCAGTAAGAAGCCGTATGCGCCGGGAGCGGTGGGAGCAAAAGCTCTCCAAACACCCCCTGATTTGACCACTGATATGTACAAAACGAGAACAGACGGTAGCATCTACGCCACCATTCACTTCGGCATACGTCTGATGCCGGGCCATGGCTGGAAACTGTCGCCAACCGAGCATTGGGATATCGTGAACTACGTTCGCAGTCAGCAAGGTATTAATTAAGAGGGATAAGAGAGATGTCGCACGTACATTTAGTTCCAGTGAACATCGAGAGCGTTGTCGATGCCGGGCCTGTATCGGTTGGGGCGTCGACGTACACAAAGCTGTGGTGCATGGTTTTTGTGGGGATATTCGTGTTTTGTTTCGGATTGCTGGCGGGCGATCCGGCCCATACTTGGGGAGCGTTCTATGTTAACGCGGTGTACTTTCAGGGGCTGGCGTTGGGTGGTGTGATGACCACAGTCATTATGCAGATAGTGCGTGCCACCTGGGGAGCTCCTGTTCGGCGCTTGGCAGAGGCAAACGTCGCGTACTTCCCTGTAGCGTTTTGCGTGTTCCTCACTACTTATTTTGGTAGGGAATACCTCTTTTACTGGGGCACACGTCCCATGCCAGGGCGAGAGTGGTGGATGACTCCTGGTTTTGTCTACCTCCGATTCAGCGTCCTGTTTTTTGTTCTCTATCTGTTGATGACTCGTTTTATTGGGATGTCCTTGCGTGGTGATGTAGGACTGGCCCGTGAGCGAGCCAAGAACAAGGGCCTCTGGAACCTGCCGATTCATGGCTATCTGCTGAGGGGATGGCGGGGCTCAGAGCGCGAGGTTCTACCGATTCAGCGCAAGATGTCCGTGAACGCTCCAGTAATCGTTTTCTTTTACGTGGTCACAACATCCTTGTTCGCTTTTGAGATGATCATGGGACAAAACCCGACCTGGTTTTCAAACCTCTTCGGGGCATTTATTTTTGTCAGTCAGATTTACATAGGGTGGGCAGCGTTGGCGCTCATGTCTATGTACTTCTCGAAGCGTCATAAGAGCCTTGGAGAGGTGGTTACCAGCCAACAGTTCTGGGACTTAGGAAAGCTCAACCTCGGGTTCTGCATGCTGTGGGGCTACATGTTTTGGTCGCAGTTCCTCACGCAGTGGTACGGTAACTTGCCGGAAGAGACCCAGTGGTTGATTCTTCGAACTCGGGAGTTCCCGTGGAAGGGCCTGGCATGGGTTGTCTTCCCAATGTGCTTTATTATCCCCTTCATCTCGCTCCTAAGTCGTGACTTGAAGAAAAATAGGGTAACCTACGCGGTCGTTTGTTTTGTGCTAATGACTGGAGTATGGCTGGACCGGTATCTGATTATCATGCCGGAGATTAGCCCTCACCACATTCCATTTGGTCTAACCGAGGTGGGTATTTTCGTTGGGTTTTTAGGGGCTTACCTGCTCTGTATCCGTAATTTCCTAAGCAAATACCCGGCGGTGCCGGTATCGCATCCGCTAACCCATGGTAGCGCAGAGTGGTAGGGTTGAGTTTACCCGCGAAAGCGTGGTAAAACCCCTGCTCTTTACGAGAAGAATTTTTCAATGTCGGTCGTGATTTATGGCAGTTCCAAAGAAACGAACATCAAGGTCAAAGCGTAACATGAGACGTTCCCATCACGCGCTCAAGCGATCCTGCGCGATCGTTTGTCCAAAGTGTGCTGAGCCGGTTCTTCCTCATCGGGCATGCGTAAGCTGTGGAACCTACCGCGGTAAAGAGGTTCTGTCAGCTAAGGCAGCTGCTTAAGCGGGTAGCCGCTAGACGAGCGTGGTCCAAAACACAGAGACTTCAGTAAAACAGGCGCTCCCCATAGCGGTTGACGCGATGGGGGGAGACCATGGTCCCAGAGTGGTAGTTGAGGGGGCCGTAGAGGCAGCTCGCCGTGATGGTGTGGCCTCGATACTTGTTGGAGACACAAAGGTCATTCGCCCCTTGCTTGAGGCATTCCCTGGGTACGCGTCACTCCCAATAACGATTCATCACGCCTCTCAAGTTGTTGGGATGGATGAGGCTCCAGGGCTTGCCATTCGGGGAAAGCAGGACTCCTCTGTTCGAGTTGCATTCGAGTTGGTGCGTGACAACAAAGCAAGCGCGGTTGTTAGTCCGGGTAATACCGGGGCTATTATGGCCGCAGGAGTTTTTGTTTCAGGCACTCTGCCCGGAATAGCGCGACCAGCGATCGCCTCCCTGATTCCAAAGGGCATGTCAGGTACCCCAACCGTTCTTCTTGACGCCGGAGCGAACACAGGCTGCCAGGCTTTTCAACTTGTCCAGTTCGCTCTCATGGGACATCACTATGCTGCATCCGCGCTCGGGTGTGAGAGACCACGGGTCGCCTTGCTTTCGAATGGCACAGAGCTAGCGAAGGGTAATGATGTAATTCGTTCGGCAGCGATGATGCTCTCAGAGCTCGAGGGGATTAACTTCATCGGATACGTGGAGGGACGCGATATCGCGCGAGATGTAGTCGATGTCGTTGTCTGCGATGGTTTTGTTGGCAATATTGTGCTTAAGGCCATGGAGGGTAGCGTTGGTTTGGTGCTCGATTCGATCAAATCAATAGCCGAGAAGAGCTGGAGAGCGAAGCTTGGTTTGTGGATAGCGAAACCGGTGCTACGAGGGGTATTTAAGGAGAAATTGGACCCCGCGGCCTACGGCGGGGCCCCTTTGTTGGGGCTCGGTCAGATAGCTATCAAGTGTCATGGCTCCTCATCAAGTCGAGCGGTGATGAATGGAATTCGGGTCGCTCGAAAATTTGTCGACCAAGGAATGCTCGCGCGATTGCACACCGCGTTAACGCAGTTGGACGTGAAAGTTGGAACAATGGATCACGATAGTGGTAACGGTTGGTCGCGGGTGTTCGACAAAAAGAGCGCGCGTGGACGGAAAGACGACAAGAACTCAAAGGTATCATTAGGAGGAGATCATGACAGAGATTAAAAAACGAGTGGCTCTTGTAACTGGCGGTTCACGAGGTATTGGACGCGCGATCGCGGTGGCCTTGGCGCGACAGGGGGCATTTGTGATCGTCAATTATTCTTCCTCTCCTGAAGCTGCTCAAGAGACCTTGAATATGGTGAGAGAGCAGGGTGGGGATGGTGAGTTGTTGAAGTTTCCCGTTCAAGATAGTCAGGCCGTTGAAAATGCTTTCGATGGTATCAAATCACGCCATGGACAACTTGATATCCTGGTTAACAACGCTGGAATCTCCCGTGATGGACTCCTCCTTCGCATGAAAGACGAGGAGTGGCTTCAAACCCTCGCCGTTAATTTGAACGGATCGTTTTTCTGCGCGCGCGCCGCGTCACGCTTGATGCTCAAAGCTCGCTGGGGACGCATTATTAACATTAGTTCGGTTGTAGGTGAGATGGGCAATGCTGGGCAGGTCCCTTACGTCTCGTCCAAGGCGGGCCTGATCGGAATGACAAAAGCGATGGCCAAGGAATTGGCGTCGCGTAATGTCACGGTGAACGCGATTACTCCTGGTTTCATAGAAACAGACATGACAGCGGCTCTCGATGATAAGCTTCGTGAGGAGCACATGAAAGCCATTCCGCTGGGACGTTATGGGCAAGCAGATGAAGTGGCCCAGCTGGTGGCATTTTTAACGTCTGATAATGCTGCCTATATCACCGGCCAGGTAATTGGGATTAACGGCGGAATGTACATGTAAGAAGCCCCGCGGGCGTAGA
>JAFMIS010000080.1 GCA_017853915.1 bacterium | reverse complement strand
CGCAGCTCCTCACTCCTCGCTGGTATTCCGAGGGATAGGCTCAAGGAATCTTGACCCGTGAAGGAGCATGATAACCGGAGCGACTGCCAGCATAAGCGCGGGCATAACTACCGGGCCATTCGCGATGAAGGGAGGCTCAAAAGGCCATCTCTTCAGGACCATCAAGACCAATGGCATTGCGGCCAATGGATGTGTGATAGCCCACGCGAGTAACCAACCCCACCGAACCCGGGGTTGCTGGGTTTTGTTTTTTTGTTTCATAGTTGTTTTCTCACCCAATTAGGTGCCTGAGCGAGCTCTGATTGCTCGTTCAAGCACCCAATCGAGGCTATGAGACAAAAACCATCTTCTACTTCACCAACTTGATGATAGGCCGCGTGTTTCGGCCCGGCCACTCATCACGGTGGTGATGTCCCAGCTTACACTGATATGGCTGCGTTAGTAAAAATAGTGAGATAAGTTCGCCATAACCCTCTATCTCTATGTAATCACGCGACGCAGGCGCCATTTTTGTGGTATCAGAAATGTTTTAGAGGAAGGAGCTACGCATCCAAGGTAGCGCGTGTTCTCTCGGCACAGTCTTTTACGACAGCTTCATAATGAAGGATAAGTGTCATAGCTCCCAATGGAGGGTGATACCGTGTTCGAGCGCTCTCTGTAATAAAGCTTGAGATAGTCCGGTCCCATGCGTGATGTGTGAATGGTATGCCGCGCTTTATGAATCCACGCTTGACGATGTCTTCTGGCTCCTTACATGAGTCAAGATAGGAAATAGCTCGCGTGAATGCTTGTCGCGCCTGAGTACTATCTGAGCCGGGATAGAATAGATTTCCGAGATCAGAGTTCAAAAATGTAATAGGCCTGTCTCTTACGCAAGACAAAGAGAACGGGTCCTGAAAAGCGCATGGCGGAATATAGACGCTTTTACTTAATTCCTTCAGAGAGCAAATCAGAGGTGTTCGCTCATCGTGCGGCCGAGCAAAGGGGGTGGGGCCTGTCAATGAAGATATAAACTGATTGATATCTAAGCGAGCCGCCATAACTAAGGCAGCTCGTTCGAACATGACGGCATGGGCAACAATTTGTATCCCGTAACCAAGAATAAAGTGCTGAAAGGTGCTGTCATCCCGCGAATGCGTAAAATGTAAATCATCGAGCGTCTTGCGCGCGGCCACACCGAGCTCTGGCCTTGGCTGTGTCGAAGGAGTGATCACCGGAGCGGGAGTATGCTGATTCGCGGCGGATGAGTGCCAGTCGCTATGCATCATAAGTACATCCTAGGGTGCCCCCTGCGTTAGTCGGGGCCGCCCTCTTAGTATGCTCCTTGCACAGGCGCTAATCCAATCGAGGACGTGTGGATACTTGTCTTGATAGTTGAGTGGAATCAGCCAGGTAAGTATCTGTCATTCTTGTGTTTGTAGCGAGCGTCACGATCTCTTTGAAATGGGGGACTCTCCGCGACCCCGAATAGTTTTGCGCTCACAATAGGCAGCATCACTCGTAAAGATAATGTCATTACGTCTGTTTCTTCGGTGATTTAAGGAGCGGAAGGCGTCCATGCCTTTGAGAGCCGTGACAGTCACCTGACCATCGGTCGCAGCGTAGAGCGCTTCGGCAATATTTCCCGCTTTTCGAGAGCTCGGAATCTTGTCGCTAGCAGCGCTACAGGTGTGAAGAACTACCGCATCGACGGACTCCCTAATAATCGAACAGAGCTCCCTTTGGTGTGGATTATTGAAGAGCCCCCGCAGCGAGAGGTGACTTCGAGTTGGTTGGTCGAGTTTGCCAAACTCCGCGGTTTTAGCGTCTCCGTGACCGAAATAATGTAAGACCCTGACTCGAGAGCCCTGCTCATGATGCCGAAGGATGTGACAGGCCAGTTCGAGTGGATCGCGGACCTCAACGTAGTCCAGTGCCCAACGATCGCGCTCCCCCTGTTGTCGAAGCTCTTCGAATTCCCAGGCGCGTTCCAAGAAAGCGGTGTTGTGATCTCCGCTTCCAACAGCACACAGAATTACATCACTTTGTCGCTGAGGTTGTGCGCACGACTGAGCTAGAGTATTCGCGAGGAACCATGGTGTGTGACAGTCTGAAAGTTGTAGCCGAAGTATGTTCCTCACCCCTCGGTGACAGTAAAGCTCTCCGAATGGTCCTAGTAATTCGGGTTTAATCACGGCTTGTAGGTGCCTAAAAAAATTAGTCAGAGCATACGAGGAGCCCTCCATCCACGAGCGAGCTATATCGATTGCTTCAGAGATGTTCGGCTCCCACGTTGAATAGGAGCTCTTCTGATTCGCTCTACGGATATGATCTGTTACCAGATCTGAGAGAGGTAATGATACTAAACGAAATTCCTGCGGACGTGATAGAGGGCAGAGTGTGGGGCCGAGGCTCTCGTATCCAAGTAAGACGGGCAGGGCCTCACACAGAAGTTTGTTGGCGTTCTTGACGCCACATTCATACGCGAGTGAAAGTAAGCCGAACGAGCCCGGTGCTATGTCACGGTGTACCTTGTACTGATGTGGCGCGGGAAGGCTCTCGTGTACGAGGGCTGCCATAGGTTCCCACTCTTGGGATGAGATAGCGAGATTAATCGCTATCTGTTGCAGAATCTCAGAGGTCCATGAGTGTTGTCCACTAGACCATGCATGCTTAAAAACGGCCGCAAGTGAATTCCGTATTTCGAAGAAGGCCTCGTAGATGGCCGCTTGAGCGGCCTCAGCATGGGGGCGTGCCTCAGGCCACAAAACTCGTGGTGTAACCACGAAGTTAATAAGGGCAAGCTCAGTTGCTGATCGATCGGTAAGCGGTTTAGTTTGGAGCTCGCGCGCGAACTCCTTGACAAGGTATGCGGTGTAACAGAGTTGCTTCGTTGTAGGGCGAGGGTGGTTTTCGCTTCGATCGAAAAGTTCACGCAGGTGATATGCCAGTTGCCCGAGAGCAGTCACCGGGTATTCAAGGTGTGGCATGGGCTCAGGGCGCACGGGCTTCTTGAGTGTAGAACCCCAGTCTTGTAGTGAGGGAGACAGTGTCTCGAGACCTAACGGCATAGATATTCCTAGGTCCAAAAGTGTAGCAAGCCACTAGAGCTAATCCACTTTCTGGGCTGCGACGGTTTAGAAAAGCCGAGTAGCTGCAGGGCTGGAAGGCTCAAACGATCTAATGCGCACAGGTGATATCAGACATAGACAGTCAGTCGTCTGTGTACTATGTCAATGCACGGATCTGGTGACTTTAAGTAATCTCTT
The DNA here is from genome assembly GCA_017853915.1 of bacterium. GTDB lineage: Bacteria > Bdellovibrionota_C > UBA2361 > UBA2361 > OMII01 > OMII01. The sequence continues at coordinate 5,991 of JAFMIS010000080.1, read as the reverse complement.
GAACAGTATGACCATAACATCGGCGTATGGACGCAAAAATAAATAACTCGCTCTATCAGGGCGATTCCGATCGCGGCGGAGTCATGCCACAGGTCGCGAGGCTTGCTATTTTAGAGCACGTAGAGCCAGCTCAAGTCCTCGTGGGGCGAGAACATATTCTCGATAGTAATGAGACCCAGGCATGTAAGAAAATATCTGTTGCTATTCACGAACACAAAGTGTTGGTCAGTATTGGCGATCTTAGTCGACGACAGCATTGGCAGCTCCTGGTTGAAAACGGAGCCGCCCTGCACTCTGACGCGCCCTCCTGGTTTGATCCTCAAAAGCATACTCCTCTGGGTAACACGTGGGCTCACGGGAGCGCGTTTATTGCGGCGGAGGGGAGAGTCGTTGTGCGGGGAGAATCCCTCCTATTGGGAGGTTTTAGCGAAGTCGACTGCGAGCATCTAGTGCGATTTCTTGAGCGAGTTCTCCGCGAGGACCTACAACCTCGGGATTGTCAAAAAGATCGATCGCTATAAGTTATTTACTAGGTCGAAGCTCCACGAGCCACCATGATCTTATAACCCGTTTTTGAGACATCGAGTTCCACCAGTATAACCAATATAGCCGACTAAAGACGCATAGCGTTAGTTGTTGTGTTACGCTCCCCTTTGAGGGCCGTGAAAAAATAGCGTCGAGTACTTGCTCGAACGAGAGACGACAAGCCCCAGGGCTATCGGTGAATTTCAAGGAAGAGACATATAGTAACAGGGACTTGAGAAACGAAGGCTAGGAAACCTCCACCGATGCGCAAGCTCCAGTGGACAGGCAAGTGGCTTGCCCGCTGTAGCTCGTTAGAGCGTAGGTAGAAACGCCTCAAACCTAATACTGAGCAATAAAATCATAAGCCTCGTACGAAAGTGATAAGTCGCTACAGGCCCGTCTTCGCACCATGTGGTGCTACGACGGCGCTTAGCAATAAAGGGCTCCGCCGAAGCCTGCTGCAGAGGCGAGCGCAGAAGTAGTATGAGGCCCCAAATACGGGTAGCGCTTTACTAACAGGTAGGTGTTTCTTGGCTCGATGGTCATCAGGCAAAGCTAGGCGCCAAAGCCGCTCGCCATGAGCAGGAGCGATTTGAGAGTCGACCTGAGCAGCAAGCCGATTGAGCGGGTTTCTATGAAGGATGCTTCACCCGGCCTTTGATCGGGCGTATCCGCGAGACGACAAGACTTCGCTACCCGGCCCCCGACGCTCACCAACGTGTGGAGAAATACCGAGCATCGAGCGGATGATAGCGACCTCATCCTTTGAGGGCAAGCAGAGCGCTGGAAGCTTTGGTATGTCAGTCGTTGGTTCGAACCTCGCGTCTTCGTTTCGTACGAAGATTGCCAGCGCGCTGTTGTAGGGGAGCGAAAAGGTGTCTTCGGGTTGGAAGGAGACTCTCTCCCCAGGACGTAGGTTAATGGTCTCACCGTTTTTCGTCATCTCCCCTGATCCCGATATGACATACATCTGAGCATATCCGGTGACCTTAAATATGGGTGAGGGGGACAGCTGCCCCTGTTCTTGAGAGGCTTTCCATATCTCACCGGTCACCGCGCGCGTTTGGTAGGAATCATGGTGTACCGCGGTCTGGGGAGAGGGAGACGTATAAATAGTTCGAGTTATGCCACTGAGCGAGGAGTCTTTGGTGGTTGCCAAATTACCCTGGATCAGGTGGTCCCATCGAGCAGGCACCGTTGTGCCAACGACAGCGTTGAAGACCGGAGTTTGACGAAAATGAGCGAACGAACTCATGGTTACCTCTCCGTTGAGTCAGGATGTGTGTGGGGTCTTTGAGGATCGGTTGGGGACGCGGCTGCAGCAGATCCTCGGAAACGAAACTGGCGCACTTGTAGGCAGGCATCAAGGTCCTGATGTCCATGCGAAGGCATAATGGTAAGGCGACTTCTGAAATCAAACCGTACCGCGTCGCCTTCGTTTTTGTCGCTGAAAGGGCGAACGCCCTGAATATTCTGAAGCATACCCTGATTATCGGGGAAGCCGAGAGGTAGTCAAATGATGCTTTAGGTGAATATTGGTCGATATTGCCTGTTTGAGTTCGAAATAGAGAGTGCGCTCCCCGATGTGTCCAAAGATTACGGAAGTCACTAGTGTCGAAGATATAGGAGCGCCACTGAGCTCGCAGCCCACTTTTTACGCAGCAAAATACTCACAACTGAGGGTTCCTCATCGTTCGTAGAAATCAAGATCACGGTGGAACGTTTCCTTAAGAAGAGAGTGTCCAAGAAAAGCGAGTCCAAATACAACAGCAATAAGAGCATACAACGTGATTGTCATGGAGTACGTGCTTTTGAGTGTCACAAACGCTGTCGTCATGGGAATCGCGGTGGCACGCACGACGTTAGGAATAATCGTTGTAGCGGTGGCGCGAATGTTCGTGCCGAATTGCTCAGCCGAAGTAGTAATTAAGCAGGCCCAATATCCAGAAAATAGGCCTGATAGAAAGGAAACGACTAAATATGTTGTCTTCGATTCTATGTGGCCAGATGTGATCACAACTAAACACAGACCAGCAAGAGACGTTAGTATAATGAGGGGGAGTTTCCGTCGCTGGAGCGCCTGACTCAGTGCGCCCGCTCCGATGTCACCCAAGGTCATACCAATAGAGGTACAGAGAAGAACGTCTGGCACTGAGATGGATCCGCGAACTCCGAGAATCGGGGCAATCTCAGCCGAGAATGTGGCAAAGATGCCAAATGTGAGCCAAATCGGCGCTCCTGCAAGGACACAACTAATAAATCGTATGGAATTCTGGCGCGTGGCGAAGAGCAGGCGTAAAGAACCGCGACTAATGCCCTCGACAGCGAGCATTTTTTTGTACATCGCCGAATCGTGAGTTAGGACCCGCAAACCAAGCAGAGAGAGTCCCATCAGCCCACCGATCAGGTAGGCGGTGCGCCATTCGAGGTATTTCCCCATCAGTGAAGCAGCCATAGCGCCAGCGACACCGAGCCCCGTCACTACGGTTGTGCCGATCCCACGTCGGTTCTTGGGTAGGATCTCACAGACAAGAGTTATCCCAGCGCCTATCTCACCGGCGAGTCCGATCCCTGTAACAAATCGCAGAATCGCATACTGTGGGATTGACGTAACAAAAGAATTTAGAATGTTGGCGACAGAGTAGAGAATAATCGAGCCAAACATGACGCTGGAGCGCCCTCGTTTGTCACCAAGTACTCCCCATAGAACTCCTCCTAGCAGCAGTCCAGCTTGCTGGCAGTTAATAAGATATGCGCCGGTGTCGGTGATTTGCGATTGCGTGAGACCTAGATCACGAAGACTAGGGACCCGAAAATTTGAGAACAGCCAGAGATCTACCACGTCAACGAAATACCCCAAACCAGCGACTACCACAGTGAGCCAAACCTTAAACACGTGATTGGCGGGAGGAGATGGTGGGACAAGGGTAGGCCGCGAAGGCGAGGGCCCATCTTTGCGTGAGAGATTAAGAGCGGTTTCCAAGATGGATATCTCCAGTCTAAGTGGTAGCAGGGATACACCAATGATGTCTCATAAGCAACTAACAGGTCATTGAGAGTTTGCCCACATGCGCGAAAAGACTCAATAAACCGCGGGTGGTGAAAAAATAGCAAGGGTCTGATGGATGAGGAGTCCAACGCGCTGATGTGCTAACAGTGGGACCACGGACACTATACGTCATTTGTTCATGCCACATATTCTTCAATTCGGTAGGATTGTGTTCACATTCATCGTTGCGACGATACCTGGCATACCCGTCGCAACAGCTTGTATCTTTGAACATCTGCGCGTGGCCAGTTTGACCCTTGGTGTGGGCACCCCACCGTGAGGCATAATATTTTTAATATCTGGAGGGCGCCCGGGTCGGGCGCCGAAATATTGCAATTCACGGCACCTCTTGCCACTACGGGCACGTTGCAAGCGCGGTCATAGTAGGAGGAGCCACATTCCACCTACTCGATCTGTGGATGAGAAGCTTTTTTAATCGACCAGTGAAAATATAGCGCCAATTTCTCAAGGGAAGGGTTCTTCTCTACTACGCATCAAATGCTTAGTTGTCATCTCCCTGAAACATGTTGATGCGAGTGTACTAAGTCTCAGGACCCGCATTGATTTTCATTTTTCAAGCAGCGATCTCTTTGACCGATATCATTGGCACAACGCTTGCTGAGTCTGAGAATGCGGCAAGTGGGGAAGCGAAGTACTGCCGAAATATCCGAAAGCTTTGCACCTACCCCCATTCATGTCCGTTATCACAGACTTTGAAACGTTTGTTGGTACTTCTCTAACGTTACGCGAGGGCTTGTTATGCGTGTTCTGATTGTTGAAAGCGGCTCAGCTGAGCAGGCCAGCACGGCTCGACGGCTGGAAGCCATGGATCGAGTTGATAAAGATACCCTTGATCTCTCAGTAGGACTAAGTGACGAGCATGGAGCTTTAGAGCGGCTCAATACATGCGATGTGTTGCTACTAGGCGCCAGTCTTGGCGAGAGATCTCTCGCTCTCGCGCGGCAGGCGAAAGCTAGCGCAGAACAGGTGCAGATTTTGATGATTGTCTCGGATTCCATGTATTCGGCTGGAGCATTTCGCGCTGCTCTCGGAACCGGAACCCGAAAAGTCTTTGCCGAATCGGCGCCGCTTCTTGACATGGTTCAGGAACTGATGAGTGTCAGGGAGGAGTTCCGAGCGAGCGGGCGCGTTCGCCCAAGTAGAGTGATCGCGGTTGTGCAAGCTAAAGGAGGAGTAGGAGCGACATCCGCATGTGCAGCTCTGGCAGAGGTCTGTGGCGCGCAGCAACAACGCACTATGATGTGGGACCTCGATATAGAGACGCGCGACCTATGTCGAGCGTTTGTTATCGATGGGTCTCACGCTGATGTTGTTGGAAGCATGGTGCAGGGGGAAGAGGAGATCTCTCGTGATTCTCTGCGCCGAGCGGAAGTCGGAGTTTCCTCTCACATATCAATATTACCGCCTCCATCACAGATTTCATCGTGTATTGATTTGGTGGGGCGTGTTGAGTGTCTTGAGGCCGTGCAAGCGCTATTGGGGACCGCTCGGGCGACTCACGATAACGTGATAGTCGATGTGGGTGGGCGTCTAGGTCCCGCCGCTGCCGCGATCATTCGTGACGCTGACGCGGTTCTCGTGATGCTCGATGATTCGTTGCTTGGGCTATCTGCGGCGCGGTTCTTCATCCCAACGCTCCGGTCACTGGTGCGTAATCAGGAGAGTATTCTGTTCTTGTGCTCCGGCATTTCGGTTTCACGCTCTGAGTTGGCCAAACACATGCAGCAAGATGATGAAACAACCTCCAACGCGTGGAGCTTGCCGGCAATTCCTTTTGACTCCGCGGCGGCGCGGTGGCCAGGTTCGGGAAAAACCCTCTATGGGATGGGATGCAAACAAACTCGACGGGCGTTTGAGCAAATAGCCGCGACGTTAGATCTGATCGATTCGGAACCGGATGCGAGAGAGATGAGCCCTCAGACGCGACCTGAGGTAGAGCTAAGTTCGGTTCTACTCGCTGTCGCCAACTCTATCAATCCGTTGAGGGCGCTATGGCACAAAGCATAAATCAAGAGGTGAGGTTTTACTCAGGTGACCCCTATGAGGATGTAAAGAGGTATCCGCAGAGAGTCAGGGCGCTACTGATACGGAGCGCAAAACCAAAAATGCTCCCCAGGTGGGAGCACCGTAGTAAAGATATGAATGACTTGGGGAGTAGGTAGGGAGGCACTATGGCATATTTTGGGAGCACGATATCTCGGAGGCCTTGGGTGCGCTTTGATCTGCGCTTTATGGGAGTTTTTGTCCTATCGTTCTGTGGCATTGGAATCTCGATATTCCTGGCTCGTGACTTGCCAATGTTTCAGCGCGGCGTGGTTCCACGCTTAGTTAATTCTATGGCGTCAAACGCCTCGAGTGCCAGCGATATCCAGGCTTTTGGGTTCATCGCGGCGCGA
>JAFMIS010000079.1 GCA_017853915.1 bacterium | reverse complement strand
GCGTGCTCAGAAAAACCTCTTGATATTCCTCACTCCGAGAATAATAAAGGATCAGTTCGACGCGCGTGACTCTACGATAGAGAGCAGAGATAGGATGGACGATGTGATCGCTCACTATAATGTGCAGCCAAAGCGTTCCCCCACCCTCCATAACGATCGTATGAACCAAGTCGCCGAGTCGAATCCTTATGAGGGTCCGAAACCGGGAACTATCTTGCCTCCATCAAAGGCTTTCAAGAATGACCAGGCTCCGAAGAGCACCTCTAAGAAAGGCGATGATTCGGTAGTGCTGGATGGCTCATCGGACGGAGTCCTCGATCTCGACGCGGCAAAGCCGACTGGACCCGTCGAGAACCTCGACACTGATCCGATCGTAAACCTAGACTCGCTACCCTCCCCAGCAGAGGCGAAGGCCTCACTTCGGGCGCCTCAAGCAAACACCCTTCAACGGCCCCTCGGGGCGTTTGTCGTGCTTGAAAAGACTAGCAAGGGCTCCGCCGCTGGCCTGCCGATCGCCGGAAATTCAACCAACGCGACCCTGGGAGTTATAATCCCCACGGGCAGCTCCCCGGCGGCCCAACAGTTCTTTCGAGCTGGCGCCCGTTACGTGTACACCGGACGGGGCGAAAAAGTTGAGCTGCGGGCCCGTCGTGTCTTTTCATCACCAACGGAAGCCGAATCGGCCTTTCCCGAGGTTTCAGGCTCCTGGTATACTTTACCGACGTCTGACGTAGCCTCTTTAGGCCACGGCCCGTGGTATTCGAAGGCATCGCGGTAATGAACAATCCGGCTCAAATTCAAAGTTCCGTTGCATCGACATCCTCCCCCCTCCAAAGCAGGGCGATGGCGCAAGCGTTGGGACTGACATACATAGACCAACTACCTGAGCCTATTCCGCCCCGCAACCCAGTGCGAGGGGACTTCGATCGTATCGCGGGATCGTGGGGACGCCAATTCCTCACCGTTCCGATCGGCGGCGATGATTCTCACGTTGTGGTGGCTACAGCCGATCCCCTCAACGTAGAGGCTATTGAGCAGCTCCGCGTGTGCTATGACCGCCCGATTAAGGTGCTCGTGAGCTCTCCGGCGGAGATCACCAAGGCAATTAACTCGATTCGCACAAGCCTGATGAGCGATAAGTCCAGCAGCCTCACCGAGGCCGGCAAGAAGGATGATGGAGATGATTTTTCGAGTCAGTTGAAGATCGACGTGACCGACTCCGACGACGACGATGCCCCGATCATTCGTTACGTCAACGCGATTATCTTCAAGGCCAGCTCCGAGCGCGCCTCCGATGTCCACATCGAGCCGTACGAGGATAAGCTCAAGGTTCGATTCCGAGTCGACGGAGTGCTGTATGATGTCGCGAGCGAGGATAAATCTTTTCAAGCCGCTATTATATCGCGCGTTAAGATCATGGCCGGCCTCAACATCGCCGAAAAACGCCTTCCTCAGGACGGTCGTATCGGCCTCAAAATCGCCGGCAAGGATGTCGACATCCGCGTTTCGACGGTGCCCACTCAATTTGGTGAGCGTATCGTGATGCGTCTTCTCGACAAGACAGGAGCAGTCCTCGATATTCAGCAACTGGGGGTTGAGAAGCACAACCTCGACGCCTTGGTAAAGCTCCTCACAAAACCAAACGGTATCATTCTTGTGACCGGTCCTACCGGCTCAGGTAAGACAACGACGCTCTACGCGTGCCTGACCTTTATCAACAAGCCTGACCTCAATATCCTCACCGTGGAGGACCCAATTGAGTATCAATTGGATGGCATTGGCCAGATGCAGGTCAATCCTAAGATCGATTTCACCTTCGCCAGCGGACTGCGCGCCATTCTCCGTCAGGATCCAGACGTGGTGATGGTGGGAGAGATTCGCGATACAGAGACGGCGGAGATCGCGATTCAAGCCTCGCTGACGGGTCATCTGGTGTTATCAACACTCCACACCAACGACTCAGCCGGAGCGGTAAGCCGTCTCCTCGACATGGGTGTCGAGCCATTTCTCGTTTCATCGAGCCTTCTCGCTGTTCTTGCGCAACGCCTCGTTCGTCGCTTGTGTCCAAAGTGTCGAGTACCCTACGAGATCTCCGATGAGGAGCTGCGGGAGCTAAGCCTCTTGCCTGAGGAGGTGACATCGCGTCTCGCATACCGCCCTGGAAACGGCGCGTGCCCATCCTGTCAGGGCAGCGGATACTCGGGTCGTTTGGGTATTCACGAGCTCCTTATCATCGATGACGATCTACGCAATCAAATCCTCCAACGGGTCGACTCAAACTCAATCAAAAACGCCGCTGTGCGTCGAGGCTTCTCAACATTGCGGGCTGATGGAGGTCGTAAGGTTCTCGCCGGGCTAACCTCAGTTGAGGAGGTTCTGCTGGCGAGCCATGACGACACTAACTAAAGGCGATTCTTATGCCAGTCTACGAATACACCGCGATCAATCCGGCAGGTAAGAAGCTTCGCGGAACCCTTGAGGCCGATAGCATTCGTACCGCACGGTCGAGGCTCCGAGTCCAAAATATATTCCCAACTGACATTAAAGAATCACTTTCAGCATCGAAGGAGAAATCCAAGGACGTTAAGAAACTATTTAAGAGCGACCGGGTCTCTCTCAAGGATCTCACCTTGGCCACGCGGCTGCTCGCGACTCTGTCGAACGCTGGACTACCATTGGTATCAGCCCTCCTATCGCTGTCTGATCAGGTCGATAACGAATCCCTTAAACGAATCGTAGTCGATATCAAAGAGCGAGTTGAGCAAGGCTCCTCACTGGCGAAGGCTATGGGAGTCTATCCGAAAGTATTTCCTCGTTTATACGTCAATATGGTCGCGTCAGGCGAGGCCTCCGGCGCTCTGGATAGTACTCTCGACAACCTCGCCGATTACTACGAGGCCCAATTGGAACTGCGTCGGAAAGTGACCAGTGCTTTACTCTATCCGATCTTAATGTTCTCTCTCTGTATCATTGTGGTTACGGTCCTTCTGGTCTATGTCGTGCCCACGATCGTCGATATATTCATCAAACAGAAGATCGAGCTACCTCTTCCGACTCGTATCGTCATCTTTTTCTCAAACTCTCTCATCTCCTACTGGTGGGTAGTCGCGCTGCTGGCACTTATGGGCACTATCTATGTCCGCCAGACCTATGCGACGAAGGCAGGCAGGGCCCGATTTGATGCTTGGTTCTTGAAGCTTCCTTTGTACGGCCCGATCTACCGCAAGGTCTCAACAGCTCGCGTCGCCTCAACTCTCGCCACACTCCTAAACGGTGGCGTTGAGGTGCTGGCGGCTCTCGACATAGTTCGAAATATTATCGGGAACGTTCACATGAATCGCGCCCTTGAAGAGGCCCGGGATGGCGTTAAAGAAGGGCGCAGTCTCGCCAAAGAGCTCTCGAAGAGCGGATACTTCCCCAACCTGCTCTCTCAGATGGTCGCGATAGGCGAAAAGAGTGGTCGCCTTGAGGGCATGTTGAACAAGGCCGCTAAAACCTTCTCGAGCGAGGCAAATAACTCGATATCATCGCTAACCACCATCATCGAACCGCTTATGATCATCCTCTTAGGTCTTGTCGTTCTGCTGATCGTGATCTCAGTTCTCCTGCCAATGACCACCCTCATGCAAATGGTTAAATAAACTGGGCTTTCGGACACCTCTTTGTGGGCCGATGATGTTGGGCGCCAGCCTATGCCACGGGTTACTCTTGTAGTGGCGCAAAACTCGATTCCCTGAAAGAATGTAAGGGTCGCGGGAGCAACAGACGCACCCGTAGTTTGCTTGCTCGTATTTTGTCTGATTCTTTTGTGAAACCTATGAACTCGACACTTAGCTCGCTTATCGATCCTCGACGTCGCCTCAAGACTTGCGCGGAGAACTCCTCTCAACGCGGTTTAACCCTGGTTGAGATTATGGTTGTGCTCCTTCTGTTGGGCTTGGTGTTCGCTTTCGTCGGCGGAAAGGTTTTTAAGGCCGGGGATAAGGCGAAAGCTGAACTAACTCGTACCAAGTTATTGAGCATCAAAGAACCGATCTACATGTACCAGATGAGGAATAACTCGCTACCCCAAGATTTAAACGCCGCTGAAGCTGACGATACTAAGGATGCCTGGGGTCGTGAGGTGCAGTATCGCGCCCTGGACAGTGGCCGCTCATATGAACTCAAGTCTCTCGGCGCGGATGGTAGGGACGGAGGCTCTGGCGCCGACGCGGACATTCTCGTAACCGGTCCGTAATTTACCTCATGGGGTCATGCCAAAGGATTCACATCGTCGCCACCGACATCACGCGCGAGGCTTTACATTAGTAGAGCTGGTCCTGGTGATCCTGATCATCGGGTTGGCGATGGGATTGCTCTCAATTCGGTTAGGCATCCTAGATTTCTGGCGCGAACAGACAGCTCTGCGAAAGCTCGCTGAAACGGTTGTGCTGCTGAATAACCAAGCTGTCATGGACCAGGCTTTCTATCGCATGGAATTCGATCTGGAGAAGAACCAATACAGGGTTGGAGTTATGCGTCCGGATGACACAATCACCGCGACGAATCAGGGAGTAAATCTACCACCACTTCAGCTTGAACTGGCCGCCCTCTTAAGTCCGAAGATCGCGGACGGCTCAACGATGATCCCGCCCCCGTCGATTCCCTCTCTGGCAGAGCCCAGCACCCTACCGGGCAACCTTGTTTTCCTCGATATTGTCACTCCCCGAGGCAAGACCACCCGCGATGAGGACAGAGAGAATCCATTTCTTATGTTCTCGCCACGGGGCTTCTCTGAATTTGGAGTTATTCACCTCAGCTCTGGCCCTAATTCGGCAGTCACGATCTTGGTCAATCCATGGACCGGGCTGGCTGAATCGCATCCAGGGTACAAGGAATACAAGTGGACTCTAGGGAAACAGGAGTCTCGGTCATGAAGCAAACGCTCAAGCGACACCAATCCGAGAGAGGGTTCACTTTCATTGAGATCCTTGTAGCACTGACGCTCTTAGCCGCTGCTGCTGGACTCTTGATAGGGCTTCAGAGCGCTGCCGTTCGTCGAACCCTCCGCGATACTCAAGCTCAACAGGCTATGCTCGCCGCACGGCGCATCATGTCGTCGATTGAGTCGATGAAAAAAGATAGCTTTGATCTCAGTAATCAGGACAACCAGCCCGTGGCGAGCGTACTGCAGGGTCTCGGGGTTCCAGCATCATCAGACCCTTCGGAACAGGATGCGCTTGCCTCGCTAGCCACCTCGATCCAGATCGAGGACTGGATTTTGCCACTGCCAGATATGGACCAGAATCCCATGAAGAAGATAACCATGAAGATCGCTTGGGGTGTCGCTCCGGATGAATCGATCAGTATACTGTACCTATTCTCCCCATCATGATGCCATGGATATCATCGCGCGCCATTCGATAAAAACTCCTGCTAAGAGACGCTCCTCCAGCGGCTTTACCCTTATGGAGGTCACGATCGCGTTTACAATCCTCGCTGTTATGATGACGCTTAATTACAGGATCTTAAAAGGCGTGGTGACCGCCAAGGAGCTCATAGATGATCGTCGGGACGGGATGTTTATCGCGAATTCTCTCCTGACACGAATGTCACGGGAGCTGCAGCTCGCTGTAAAGCGTCCCATACTGCCCTCGTGTGATACAGCAAGCGCCGGCACCTCGTCATCCTCGGATCAAGCTCAATCGGCTAGTGGATCCAATCCCTCACAGAGCTCGTTCGGCCGACCCGTATTGATCTCGCAGAGCGATCTGGAGGGGTCATCGATAACTTTTTTAGCCAAGGAAGCCGGGCAGTACATCCCCGACGGCGGAACGCACTCCGGGGTTGTTCAGATAACGTACCGCGTCGCTCAAGACCCAGATCAAAAGGGCTCTCAAGACGCCACGTATCTCCTCGTTCGAGAGGAGATCCCGAATTCGAAACCCCTCTCGAAGGCGTGCAAGAGCGTCCTCCGATTTCCGATTAGTAACAACCTTATATCCCTTCAATTTCGATTTTTTGATGGTAAGGCACGTGAGTGGGTCGACACCTGGACGGCGCAACAAGCGATTCGGCTTCCCGAGATCATTCAATTCACCGTGGCGTTGAGAAGCCCGCGGGGGACAGTACAAAGCTATACAACAGCTGTTCATGTCGCGGCTTCCTAGCGAAGAACTCGGGATGTCAGAAAACATCCTACTCGATCATGTTGAGTACATACTTACACCACACCTCGAGGCGTTGCTCGGTCCTCGCCGATGACACGAAGCGACATGAAAATGCGCGGGCATGTGGGCCTCGCCCGACAGACCAGAAGCCCGCAAGAACCAAGGACCCTATCTGACTGATGGAGCCAAAGGAGTTGCTAGAACGGCTCCGGAGATAACGTGATTCTTGTAGCGGGTGATCCCCACATCCAGCTCGATGATACTACTGGAGACTGCAGGCAAGCGCACTGCGGCTCTAAATGAATTCTCATCGCGACCCGGCGCCAGGTGCGCGACATCAAAACCAAACCACACCCGACGGAGAGGATAGAGCGCCTTAAACACGCTCTCTTTAGCTGAGAATAAGCGTACCGCTCTCTCAGTTTGCTTAGCGGGCTCGGAACGGACCCAATCAAACTCATCTGGGTCCGCGAACCGAGATATTAATTCATCGGTGTAACGCTCCTCAATCTCCTGGATATCCACACCGATGGCTGGTACATCCTGCTGCCAGGCGACGGCGGCGATTCCGTATCCACCACTGTGCGCAATCGAGCCGACTATCCCTACCGGCCACAATGGCTCTCGATTCTCACCACGAAGAACTGGAGTAACCACCGGAAAACCAACTCCCTCAAGGGCTCGACGAGCCGCCGCGCGCCCTACTCGGAAATCGGTGCGTCGCTTTACAGAGACCGCCTCTCCAAGGCTTTGCTCCTCCAACGGATGCAGGGTGAACCAGCCGAGGTCCTCTGCGGAACAGACAGAGAAGGCTATGGCTTTATTGGAAAATGGGGAGACGAGCGACATATCCCCCTCACTTGAGGGAGCCTCCACTGCACACGGCATTGAACTACTCACAATTCCTCCTTACCGGAAAAATAAGCTTCCTAAGGAACGTTCGATCTATCGTTTACAAAGTTTCGCCCCTAACTTCAGGGCCAACCCCTCAATAGTACCAGAACTACCCGCCTACTGCAAAAGAGGGAATCTTACGAAGACGGGCTAATGCGTTGATAACAGGCAGCTTTTTATCTGCGCGCCGCGATCGCATCGATTAGTTAATGCTACGGCTTCTGTGCAATTTCTATCCGCACTGCTCCCGCTAGCCCCTCTTCTACTGAGTGCGAAGCACAGAGAACTCCCAGCTCCTACCCGCTTAAAGCTATAGCTGTATTTGCGGCATGATTCAGACTACGACTGCTGCGCCAGCTCCATCGCCACGAGCTCCGCTAGCCCCTCTTCTACTGAGTGAGAGGGAAAGTACCCCAGCTCTTCCTTTGCCAGCGATATATCCGCTAACGAGTGCGGGATGTCCCCTTTTCGGAAGGGCTCATAACGGGGGGCTGGGATCTCTTCAGGCTTCCATCCCCGGGTACGCGCGACATGGAACCGGAGCAATTCTTGTAATCGGGTCAGGCTCGTCGTATCACCACACGCTATGTTTACCACGCCGTTAATGACCGAACTGGCCGATGAAACAGATGCAGCCAGAATATTTGCTTGCACCACGTTAGACACATAACAAAAATCACGCGAGGTTGAGCCATCTCCAAAAACAACGATCTGCTCACGTCGCGACATGGCTGCCAACCAGCGTGGTATTACCGCCGCATAGGGGCCGTTCGGATCCTGACGAGCACCAAACACGTTAAAATACCGCAATCCAATCGTCTCCATGCCGTAGACACGCCCAAAGACCTGCGCATACACCTCATCAATCCGCTTTGTAGCGGCATATGGCGAGAGGCAGTTACCTATCTTTGATTCAACCTTTGAGCCGTCTCCAATATCTCCGTATACCGAACTTGATGACGCATAGACGAATCTCTTAACTCCCGACTGGCGCGCGCCATCCAGGACATTTATAAATCCATCGACGTTTGACTGGTGCGACGCGATCGGATCGGCGATTGATCGTGGCACCGAGCCGAGCGCCGCCTGATGCAAGATGACATCAGGCTTATGCTGCTGAATAAGCGCCCGGATACCATCTCGATCACGAATATCAAGTTCAAAAAATGCAAGCAGCGCTGCCTTATCACTCGATACAGAATCCCTAACCACCTGCACGTTCTTTGCTGAGCCAGTAGAGAAATTATCGACTCCAACAACACGCTGTCCCAACGTCAGAAGACGCTCAACAAGGTGCGAGCCGATAAATCCAGCCGCACCTGTCACCAGCCAGGTCTTCTGACCCATTTCAGCCGCCATCGCTTACAAGCTCCAATACGAAAGGTGTTCAGGCAGAGCCTCTGGATTAACGATTGATTTAATATCAATTACAACTCCTCCAGGCTTCACCATGTCACATATCTTGTCAGCGCCCAAAGCACGCACCTGGTGGTGAGCCACAGCAACGACGACCCCGTCTAAATCCCGGAACGAGCTCAGCGGAGAGAGCTCTAAACCATACTCGTCTCGAACAACCTCTCCATCCGCCAATGGATCGTACACCAGGGCTTCAATCCCGAACTCAGCCAGCTCGTGTGCGATATCAGGAACCCGACTATTTCGAGTGTCAGTCACATTCTCTTTGAAGGTTACCCCCAAAACACCGACTCGGGATCCTTTCAGTTGCATCCCCGCGTTAATCATCATTTTCACGGTTCGCTGAGCTATAAACCGCCCCATATCATCATTTATTCTTCGGCCCGCGAGGATAACCTGCGGATGATACCCAAGCTGTTGGGCTTTCGCGGTGAGATAGTACGGGTCAACTCCTATACAATGTCCACCAACCAAACCTGGAGTAAACTTGAGAAAATTCCACTTTGTACCCGCGGCCTCAAGAACATCCGTCGTCCGGATCCCCAGACGGTCAAATATCAATGACAATTCGTTCATCAGCGCGATATTCAGATCCCGCTGCGTATTTTCGATTACCTTGGCCGCTTCGGCTACTCGGATCGAAGAGGCCTTAAACAGCCCAGCTTCTACGACCGCTCCGTAGACAGTCGCAATACGCTCCGTAGTGGTAGGATCCTCCCCGGCTATTACTTTCACTATTTTTTCGAGCGTGTGTTCCTTGTCTCCAGGGTTAATTCGTTCAGGGGAATACCCTAGAAAGAAATCCGCGCCGCGCTGATATCCTGAGACCTCAGCTAGAATGG
>JAFMIS010000078.1 GCA_017853915.1 bacterium | reverse complement strand
GGCAATACCGCAGGAGTACCACTAGGCTGAAAGTTGAGGTGCACAGGAGCCAATCCGTGAGCAGCATTCTAAAGTTTAAGGGAGCCACTGGTAACGCGCGAACGCGAACGTTGGCGGAAAACTTTCGGTCTGGCGCACCTCATAAAAAGCCTCTATACACTCCAGAAGAGGAATATGGTGTTACGTATGAAGAGATCTCTCTCGCTTATGTCGGTGTTGTGTAGTCTCGCAACAACCCTCGCCGGATGCGGTGGTGGTGGCGGTGGCGGTTCAAGCGATGAGGGTGACTTCGTGGGAGCCGCTAACGTATCTATCCATACTACTCCGGGCCGAATCGATACAGGCGACCGAACGGAGACGTCGATCGAACTATCCAACGTGCATGAAAATGGCATTGCGTTGAAGATTCGGTATCCTGAGGGGCTACGGTATGTTCCGGGTTCCGCCTTTCTCCTTATAGATAAAAAGGAGATAGATATATCCCCCACTGTTAACGCAACCGCTAAAGGAGAGAACGAGACATTTCTCGTATTCTACCTCAGCCAGTCGCAATTCAAGCGCTCTGGTCAGAAGTATACGGGCCAATCGGGAACTGTTGTGCTTCAGTTGGAGGGCCAAGATTCGGTTGTCGACGGAGAGATTGAGGTCGACCCAGATGTTGACGATCCGGCCGAGGATAATAGCACTGAGTTCAATATAGATACGCCCGAGTTCGTGGCTGAGGATTCAGCAGCTATCTCGGTAGTGATTCAGTAACTGGCAACCCCCTCATACGTCCAAGGTCATTGCACCTACGCCATCCTTTTACTATGATCGAGCTGGGCAATTCAGCCTCGATCATAGCGAACCGAGAGACTCCTGTGGGCCAACATCGTCAAATACTTCTTAAGCACATACAGCACCCCGATCAGCATACCGTGGCCGGATATGAATCGCGGGGTGGATACTCCGCCATTCGAAAAGTTCTGGCGATGGATCCAGTTGCAGTGATCGAAGAGGTAAAGAAATCAGGGCTCAGGGGTCGTGGCGGCGCGGGATTCCCAGCGGGGCAGAAATGGAGCTTCGTACCCCGCAACACCGGAAAACCTACCTACATAGTCTGTAACGCTGACGAGAGCGAACCCGGAACGTTCAAGGATCGACTCCTTATCGAGCGCGACCCACATGCGATGATCGAAGGCATGATGGCGGCGGCGTGGGCGGTTCAGAGCCACTGGATGTGTGTCTATATTCGAGGCGAGTACGGGTACCCATACACTCAACTGAAGCAGGCAGTGAACGAGTGTTACGCCAAGGGCTATCTCGGGGACAACATTTTTGGTAGCGGCTATCAACTGCATCTCGTTGTTCATCGTGGTGCGGGAGCCTACATCTGTGGTGAAGAAACCGGATTGATTGAGTCTCTTGAGGGCAAGAAGGGACAGCCTCGTTTAAAGCCACCCTACTTTCCAGCTGTGATGGGAGTGTACCATTCGCCAACAGTCCTCAATAACGTCGAGACCTTTGCGGCTGTTCCGTGGATTATCAACAACGGGGCGGACGCCTATGCGACGATCGGAACCGAGAAATCAAAGGGCACTAAGCTGGTGTGCGCCTCCGGTCACATCAACAAACCCGGAGTATACGAGATTGAGATGGGGTATCCCTTTAAGCGTTTTCTCCAAGAGGAGTGTGGAGGAATGCTCAATGGAACTCGCCTTAAGGCGGTGATCCCGGGTGGATCCTCAACTCCTATTCTGCGCGCAGAGGACATCGAAGATGCGACCATGGATTACGAGGGATGGAGCAAGCTTGGGACCTTTCTGGGGTCAGGGGGAGTCATAGTTCTTAACGACTCCGTTGACATGGTGGACGCGATTCAAAACCTAGCTCACTTTTATGCTCATGAATCGTGTGGTCAGTGCACCCCCTGCCGGGAGGGTGGCCACTGGGTGGAGAAAATATTTAGTCGAATGTCTCAAGGAGATAGCGATCCGGGCGATCTAGAGCTACTCCACACGATCGTTAATCAGATCCAAGGTCATACGATCTGCCCACTTGGGGACGCGCTCGCGATGCCCGTGCGGAGCTTTATCACCAAGTTTCAAGATGAATTTAAGGCGCGCATCATGGATTCCTTTGAGGGGAAAACTCCCCCGCCAAGCACATTGCACGCGGATTTCAAATCTCTTCATTAGAATCACGATGACTACTGTCCCTAACACAACGAGAGGTAGGGACAATAGGAGCCGCCGGGCGTCACGCGACGACTTTGGCCACGTTATCGCCAAAAGCCGGCCCTCTCCCCCTGGCAAAGGGGTGATAGCTCTACTCATGAAACTTACAGCGCTCTGGTGGTGTTCGAGCGTGGCTCTCGCCGAGCCGCTTCCTCTCTCATGGGAAAGTCTTTCGCCAGGCTTGGAAGAGGCCCGTTTTCAGATGCCGGGAAGCTCTATCCTTTCGCCATCCTTTGTAATCGTACGCGCGGCCCCTCAACACTTCACCCTGAGAGTTATACGAGCCGCGGAGTTCGGATGGAAACGAAGCACCGTGCGCTCATTGTGCCGAGCCAGCGGCGCGTCGGTGTGTCTCAACTCCAATTTTTTTGATGAACAGGGCAAGCCACTGGGGCTGATTATTAGTCGAGGAATTCTCTATCAAAAAACTCACAACGGAGGAGGAACTCTAACCGGCGTACTCTATGCGGCATCGGACCGTGTAGGAATATCTCATCGAAGTTCTTTTTCACCTCAAGGGGTTCTCGAAGCTACCCAAGCGGGGCCTCGTCTCATCTCCGAGGGCGCTCCAGTTGTAGGACTCAAGAGCTCATCGTCCGCCTCAAGCCTATCAATCGTGTGCATCGACACGGAGCAGCGCCTGCTCTTTATCCGGGTATCTTTGGCTATGTTTGGAGGATCCCTTGAAGAGATTCAGAAGACATTGTTGCGCCCCGAACTTGGATGCAGAGAGGCTCTCAACTTTGATGGTGGCGGCTCTTCTCAGTTGTTCATTTCGGGCGATATCCCTGGTCACGATGGGGCAACACGCGAAGAAGATTTCCCAGGCCGAGATGAGATTCCTGTCGCGGTTGGACTCTTCAGAAACTAGCATTATATGCCGTCTCCTAATATTGCGAGCACTCAAAGTATAAGCCCCTTATGGAACCGAAGGGTTGACACATGCAAAGGGGGTTCATTGAACTTGTTCATGTCGGCAGACACCAAAATCCTCCAGGGCAGTCAGGTACAAACCACCTGTCGCGAACAAGCGGCCGGTTTTCGCCTCACTTCCCTGACTTACAATCCAAGTCCTTGAGAGTCCTATCGTACAGTTAACTTAGCAGGTTGACATAGCTGAGCTCGACACTGTACCGTTACTTGAAAGCAGTTGAAGTACGAGTTCACGCAACCTTTCTTGCTGTTCGGGAGTCCTGGGATGACTGTCCATATCTTAGATAGAGAATTCACCGCTAAGCAGGTGCAAGAGATTCTTCGCACGCTTACTGGTGGCACTGAAAAGATCGGTCTTGCTCTTCTCAACTATTATGCCCGCACGAATCTAGTACCAACAACCGGCAAGACCAAGAGTCGTGGCCGTGCGAAATACTCCTACCCTGATCTTATTCTCTTGTGTTGGTTGTTCCGCATGAAACGCGAGGGCCTGCCTGTTAATCGCTTCCGCCGCGGTATCGATTACTTGAGAAAGAAACTTCCCAAACTCCACAAGAACCCGAGTGACATGGTGCTTCTGACAGACAGCAAGCAGCTGTTCATCAAACATCGCGTTCAGGATAAAGGGGAGATCGCCGAGGTTCTTACCGGAAGAAAAGCCGGACAGTACGTGTGGGCCTATGCGATCGGATCTCTCATAGAGGAAGTAGATCGAATAATCAGTGAGATGCCGATAGACGATCAACCCGATGAGGCCCCGCAGGGAGACAGAGTGGCGGCGTAACAGGCTTAGAGGGTCGCACAATTACACACGGGATGTATGAGTAAAAGTAATACAGTGAAGCAGATATTCTCACTTCTGTGGGAAAGGAAGGCTTGGTGGCTAGTCCCCATGGTGGTGGTATTTCTTCTGGTGGGGCTCCTTATCGTTGCCACCCAGGGATCGGCTCTATCACCGTTCATTTACGCCCTCTTTTAGTTGTCGCGCAGCTTATCGATAGCTTTGACGATAAGGGCTCTACCCTGTAAGCTTCGAGGAAGGCTCGCTCGACCCGTCCAATAGGACATCCTGAGGTGCGATGTTTCGCAGCCGGAGCGGACGGCTATCACGATATTTCAAAAGACCACCCCTCGATCCCGAACATTTCATCAACTCGCGTCGCGAGGGCAGAGATGGCAGCACATCTCGTCTTTGGGCGGGTCGCCAAGGAAACACCATGCGGTCAAAACCGAGAGAGGAGATCCGAGGTAACCAACAATCGCCGCATCGCGATTGCAATGCTCACAACATAATCGAGCTAGGATGAATGAGCATGCCCATGAACATGGGACCTCTTGCCGCTCCTCCGAGAGGCCCCCTCATCAAGGAGGGATCGGTCTCGGAGCTTTCGAAGCTCATGTGGGAGCCTCCATCCGCCAGAACGAGGTTGGTCCTCCCCCTCAAAGAGCAGCTCATTTGAGCGGCCATAATCCTCAAGTGCGGCTATGAAATCTGTTGTTGCTCGTTGAGCGTACTCAGACACAAAGAACTTTAATGCACGATACGAATGCGCCAGCGACCGCCGTAGATCTCGATCCACAGGGCCCATGTTATCTCCATTGCTGACGAAAGCCATCCTAAATCGATGGGCCAACTCTTCAACGGAGGTCCCGTCCTCCCATGACATCATTTCAATAGCTCGGTGAGCTCGGGTTCTCTTCCCCTCTCGCAGAACTATGAATCTGGCTACGAATGCCGCACGGCGCGCGCGAATAATGACCTGATCGAGCTCTCCAGGATTGGAGAGATCTAACTGAACAACTTGTGTTTCCATGTTACCACCACTTCGTGAACGACTAGACAACTATGAACAAATGAACCTGGTGCGACCTTCCTTGGCCTAGGTATAGCTTCGGAGAGATGGGAACTTTTCTTAAACACTATTTTACCACGCGGGCAAGGCACGTAGAATCAAATACTTGCAACGCTCAAAAGCCTCTGAAACATAGAGGGTTTGGGGTGAAATGGAGGAGCCCGGCTGGCTAAGAGAACTCCGTGTTCGATACTCGCCTTAAAAGTGACACCACGAGAGAAGTTTGGTCTAATCGGTCCATGCCCGCGGTCTCCGAACGCCTTTCTCAATTCACGATTTCAAAATTAGCCCTCCTGGTGGACGATGTTGGTTCAGAGCGGTGCGTCATTGTGGCTCCAGCGCTCGATATATCCGAGGGTCGCGTGAATCGGATTCTCTCCGTATCAGGGGGCCTCACGTTCGTCGCAATCTCCCCGCAAAGAGCTTCAGCCCTCCTGCTGCCTCTTATGTCGAGGGAAACGAATGGAATGCTCTCTCCGGTTAATGTCACGCGCCAGTACGTATCAGTTGAAGCTCGTGAAGGAGTTTCAACGGGGATCAGCGCCGCAGATCGAGCCGTGACTCTGCGCGTTCTAGGAGCTCGGGTGCCACAACCTCGAGCTTTGGTAAAGCCCGGCCACATTTTTCCAGTCGAGACCCGGGAGGGAGGTTCGTTGGTCAAGGCGGCCATCCCTGAGACGGCGCTCGATATCGTCACCCTTTCCGGTTTTTCTGACGCTGCCCTCTTTATGGATCTTCTCGACCACAAGGGAGAGATGCTTTCATGTGAAGCTGCCCGACTGGCGGCGCAAGAACTTCAGGCTCCTTTATTTTCTATCTCCGAGATTATCCAGCATCGACTCTCTGGCGAGGCGCTCGTAAGTCGATCGGCGGAAGCCTCTCTACCGACGCGAGAAGCCGGCGAGCTCCGCGCCATCGTATACCGTTCGGTCATCCATAACGTCGAGCATATCGCTCTCGTGAAGGGCACAATTAGCCCAGAACAGACCACGCTCGTCCGGGTTCAAACAGAACATACTGTCAGCGACGTTTTTGGGGGGCATCACCCGCCCTCCCGACAACAGCTCCAGCATTCATTACGCTGCATCGGGGAACGAGGTGGTGGGGTGCTCCTGTATCTGCGACGATCACATGCGCCTGAAAGCGTCCGAGACCCCGCGCCTCCTGCGTCAGACGGCTCTCCGGCTGCGGCTATGCGCGAGTACGGCGTAGGGGCTCAGATTCTTCGAGACCTCGGCGCCACGCAGATTGAGTTGTTATCATCAACTCAAAAAACGCTCCTCGGCCTATCAAATTTTGGAATTTCCGTGAAAGGTCAAATACCCATGCCAGATTTTACGAGCCCAACGGAGCCTGCGTTATGAGCGATATAACTTTTGCCGATGTAGTTCATCAATCAATCGCGTTCTCCCCCCAAAACAAAGCGGAGAAGCTTATTCTGGACCTGCTCGATACCAGATGGTTCCAACGCCTTCGCGATGTCAGCCAAACCGCCAACACTCGTCTCGTCTACATGTTTTCGGAGCACTCTCGATTCGGGCACTGTATCGGGGTCTCCTATCTCGCCAAGCTTGTTTTGGAGCACCTTGCTCGAAAATATCCAGCCGATGTTGAGAAACACCGCGCCGCGATCCTTGTGGCCGCGCTCCTCCATGACATTGGACACCTTGCTCCTGGCTCTCATACGGCATTCAAAACCTGGTTCCCAGGTCAACCTGATTCACATGAGGCGTTGGCCGAGATAGTGATCACGAGGGATCCAGAGATATCATCCCTGTTGAATTCGCACTCTCCCAATCTCATGAGGCACGTCCTCGATATTCTGGATGAATCGGATGGGATAGACCCGTGGGCGTGGCAGCTGATCTCTGGCGGAGGATGGAATGTCGATCGCGGGAATTGGTCGACGGTCGATAGCGTGCTCGCCGGGGTCAGCTATGGGAAGTACAACATTCCAGCTCTGGTGGACTCTATCGTAATTACCACCGACAAAAATTTGGCCCTGATGGAAAATAGGTTAGACGCAATGATGCACTTTGTTGTCTCCCGACACGCGATGTATCGACAGGTGTACCAACACCGCGTACTTCTCGCCGCGGACACCCTCAACAAAGCCGTAGTGCAACGAGCACGAGACCTCGGCCCCTCGCTTGAATTCGCGGACGATATCATGCGGACGGCGCTCGCGGCTTCATCCGTCACGGATCTCGAACTTGATGTGATGTTTAATATGAGGGAATCGTGGTGGCGTTACCATCTTGGTCGATGGGCAGAGGGCAGCGATACCACCCTCAAAGATCTCAGTGAGCGAATTCTGCACAGAAGGCTCTTCAAAACGATTCGGGTGGAAAATTCTCAAACTCGCGATGAGGTGGCGACAAAAGCTCGCGCGGCGCTATCGGAGTTGGGGCTCAATCCGACGTATTACCTGCACGAAATATCGACGGCCGATGTGCACTCAGGCGACTCAAAACAATCGATGCTTGTGCAACTTGACGATGGTTCCGTAATTACCCTGGGAGAGGCGGATCCACTCTTTCAAGCTATGGCGTCGGACTCACGATTCTCGAAAAAGACGTGGCTTGCCATGCCACGGGAGGTAAAAACTCGAATAGGCCATGTCCGATAACATGGCGACATCTATGATGAGATCAATTCTTATTGTAGCGTTCGGCGGATCCATCGGAGCGGTTACCCGATTCCTTTTCTCTTCTCATATTGTTCAGATTGCTCCACTCAGCCAGTTTCCCCTCGCGACCTTCACGGTGAATATGCTGGGATGTTTCGTCGCGGGCTGCCTGGCCGGAATTCTGGATCGTTGGAATATCGCGTCGGCGGAGATTCGCCTGTTACTCTTCACGGGCATTCTCGGTGGATTTACGACTTTTTCTGCCTTTGGTCTTGAAACATTAATTTTAATCCGTAAAGGCAACCTCTCAACTGCTCTGGCATATGCTGCTCTTAGTGGAATCATCGGGGTCGGCTCTACGGCCGTGGGCTTCTACCTTTCAAAATCTAGTTCATAGTTACCATGGTCGCCTACCTACAGGATCATGTCGGAGCACAGGCTAGGCGCTTGTGTGGCCTCTTACCCAATGCATGACGCTGCATCCCTGTGATAGGATCAAAAAGTCGTTGGCTCGCGGGGCGCGTAGAATAACCAAACACGCATGGCGCTATCCCCTCTCGTGGTGACGAGCTTATCTCAACGGGCAAAGAGGCGCTCTCATGAGGCTAGTATGAATCAGGTAAACTTCACAAAAATTCTACTCACGACTGATTTATCGAGCGAGGCCGCGAAAGCGTATCCGTATGCTCTCTCTCTATCTCAACGATACAACGCGCGACTTACTATCCTCTCCTGCATAGATACATCGATCGGATATTCCCCATCCGGAGTGGGTTCACTTGAGGCTCCGTCCTTGTATGTCGCCGAAACGATCGACGAGCTTCGACAAGGTGTTCGGGAGGATATGCGAAAGCACGTCGCGGAATATTTCCGAGACATCTCACCTCATCAGGAAGTTCGAGAGGCTCCCTATGAGGTTCAACACTCTATCGTGTCATTTATCCAAGAAAATCCTTGTGACCTTGTCATCATGGCTTCGCATGGTCGCTCAGGAATCTCTCGGGCGTTAGTTGGGTCAGTGGCCGAACACGTACTTCGGCACTCAAAGACCCCGGTGCTGGTGGTGCCACCAATGCAGTCCGGTTCTTCGGGCACCTGAGAATTTTGTTGCCAGTATCAGCCGGCAGGCTTAGTGACTCCTGGGCACCGCTATGCGCAAGGCTTCAACGCGCTGCACATGCGGAATTGATAAAGAGGACTCAGTAGTTACAGAGAGTCGGTATACATTCCTCGGTTGATGTGAGAGCATACTCCCGCGACCCGTATATTCCCTCGCATGATGAATTCCCTCAAACAATCAAGCGCCTCTCCTCGGAGTTTGTACGCGGCCTCATGGGGCCTTGTATGCTACTCGATTGTGATAATCGCATGGGGCGCCTGGGTGCGGATATCTGGCTCGGGAGATGGCTGCGGAGACCATTGGCCCCTGTGCCACGGCAGAGCTCTTCCGATCGGCTCTCCTATCAAAACGTGGATCGAAGTTTCGCACCGATATTCAACGGCTATATTTGGGATACTGGTGCTCTCGCAGGTCTGGTGGGTACGACGCTTATGCCCGGCAGAGAATAGAGCTCGTCGTTGGGTGCTTTATACACTCGTGTTTACGATAACAGAGGCCTTGATCGGTCGATCGCTCGTAAAAGAGGGGCTGGTCACTGATAGTCAAGATATACTTCGGGCAGTATTTATGCCTCTCCATCTCGTTAACACTTCTCTTTTATTATTGTCAGAGGTGATGACCGCTGAATCAATTCTCTACGGTCTTCGGAAGCGCGTGGCGCTCTCGCCCGCGGCCAGATGGTGGTGCGTCGCGAT
>JAFMIS010000077.1 GCA_017853915.1 bacterium | reverse complement strand
CTGAGGGCGATCAGACCCATCCCATATCGACTGCGCATATCGAATAACGACCAAGGGAGTAATCGGAGGGTTTACGAAACGAAAAAGGCACACAGAGAAAATCCATGCACCACAGCACCACAGAACAGTGAGTGTAATACGATTACGTTTTTTGGGCCGGCGAGCGTTCATGGGCGTACGGGAATAATACGCAACCCGTGCCCACAAAGCCAGGGAGTCTCCCTATAGGTTAAGCCTCAGGGTCTTGGTCATTATCTGCCCCGGGCTCACCGCGGTACTCATGCAGCTTATTTCTCAACGTGCGAATGCTGATACCCAAGAGCTTCGCGGCCTCTGTTCTATTGTCACCCGTCGCGCGCAAGGTCTCCATAATGAGAGCTCTTTCCATCTCATACACAGTGGTTCCCGAGCGAATCTGAAGCGTCGCGGCGCCAGCTATATCGTCAGATACAACCTCTTTCTCGATCATATCGTGAATGCGCGTGCCTGGCGTGACCTGTTTTCTTGCTGCCTCAAGTTGCGCCTGAGGATTCATAGACAGGAGGAAATCCGACTGTTTGGGCGTTTTGCCATGCGAGAGGATCGCTGCTCGTTGCACCGCATTCTGTAGCTCTCGAATATTACCTGGCCACGGATGCGCCATGAGCGTCTCCAAGACCTCCGCTGGAAGCATCGGAGCCTTCTCACCCAAGTACTGACGCATAAAGTGCTCAGTGAGTAACTTTACATCAGATCGTCGTTCCCGTAGTGGAGGCAGGGTAAGCGGGATGACATTCAAACGGTAATATAGGTCGGCCCTAAATGTACCGTCTCGCACACACTCCTCAAGATTGCGGTTCGTTGTAGCTAGTACGCGGACGTCAATCGAAACTGGATCTTTTCCTCCGACTCGATCTACTTCTCGCTCCTGAAGAACTCGCAAAAGCTTCGCTTGAAGAGCTAGATCCATCTCGGATATTTCATCCAAGAGAATCGTTCCCCCATGTGCCAACTCAAATTTTCCGATCTTTCGGGTCTGAGCCCCCGTAAAAGCCCCTTTTTCATGGCCGAACAACTCACTCTCCAACAAGCTTTCCGGCAGAGCCGCGCAATTCACCGCCACAAATGGTTGCTGTGCCCGCAGACTGCTTGCATGAACAAATCGAGCGATAAGCTCCTTGCCCGTACCAGATTCACCTTGAATGAGCACCGTGGCTTCACTGCGGGCCACTGCCTCGGCAACCTCAAGGACACGAATCATAAGAGGATCATTTGTTATAATTGGACGGCCAGTCTTGCCCTTTTGAGCGCGCTGACGTGACACCCGCGCCTCAGGGAGCAACACACGCGCCACGATCCTCTCAAGGTCCCCTGCTGAGAATGGCTTGGCGATAAAATCCGCGGCGCCGTACTGCATAGCCTCAACCGCCTGCGTAATTGTGCCATACGCGGTTATCATGATAACTGGGGTCTCTATCGACCGCTTCTGAAGCGTGTTCAGTAATTCCAGCCCGGACATCTGGGGCATCTGCTGATCAGTTATAACGAGATCAAAGGTGTCCTGCTCGAGCTGCTCAAGAGCGGCCAATCCGTTCGAAACAATCGTGAAGGTGTAGTTACCCCGCGACAAACAGGCTTTGATGGCCTGTTGCATGTGGGGATCATCATCGGCCACCAAAATGCGAGCCTGCGTCGCTGCGACTTCCCTCTCAGGATGTTGGTGCTCTGTCGTTTTAGTATCCATCTCTATTCTCCTACCGACTGCCGTGGTCCCTGACGGGGGAACACAAGAGTAAATTCAGCATGTGGAGTGTTGCGCGCGACCACACTTCCACCATGCGCTTCCGCTATTCTTCGTACTATTGATAATCCCAAACCTGTTCCCTCTCTTCGACCAGAAGTAAATGGCTGAAATAATTTTCCAAGCATCTCCTCTGGAATCCCTGGTCCATCATCCGAAACCACAATCTGAATCCCCTCGCCTTGAGAGGCGTCAGAGACCGCGATTCGAATTGAGCCGGCGAAAGATATCGCCTGCAATGAGTTATTAATTATGTTGTAGAGGCACTGCCGAATTCCTTGCTCATCACCAACTATGAAGGGATTCCCCGATAGCGTAACCTCAAAACAGCTCTGTGGACTGTACAAGCTACCAAAGTGGTGATGGAGCTCTTGAACCAGAGAATGAAGATTCATGGGGCCACAGTGGAGGCGATTATTCTTGGCGAAATGCAAGACATTCGAAACTACTCCATCAAGGCTCTTTATTCCTCTCTCAATCTGCTCAACGAGCTCCAACGATGTCGGCTGATCAACAAGATCCGCTCGCAACATGGAAACAAAAAGAGTGATAGCACCAAGGGGATTACGAATCTCGTGGGCTAGGCCCGCGGCTGTTTCCCCGAGCATCGCGAGACGCTCCGAACGCTTCACCTCCTCGTCTTTTAATCGAAGCTGGTGCCGAAGCTCCTCGATCTCTTGATGCAAAGCTTCATGACGAGCCTCAAGCATAGAGCTGCTCACAGTGAATTTTTCGAGCGCCTCGACCAGCGCAGGAGGAATTGCTCCTGCCGTCTCAGCCTGCGATGATGTAGCTGTTGACTGTCTCATTGTTTGTATCCCTCTCCGGCCTTATTCCACTCGGCTTGTTCCAGTGCGGCCTGCATCAGGATCAACCAACCATCCGATGGCGGATATCGCTTCGCGGCCTTATCAACAACATCTCGGGCCTGAGCGAGATCACCTGAATCAAGCGCTACCCTCGTCAGGCCATAATCAGCCCAGCTATCGAGGAACGCCTCCGGATAGTTGCCGCGGCCCTTTTCAATCCAAAATCGCGCCCGGTCCCTCTGCTCTGATTGCATCGAGATCGTCGCCAAAGCCTTCACAGCCAGGGGGGCTCGCGGATGATCGGTGGGAATCGCCTTAAATGATCGCTCAGCGTCCGAGAACTTACCGAGTTTCACTTGCACCGTTCCCAACGAAAACGCGACCTCAGGTCGGTCCGACGAAGCCGCGTCGCCTAAAGCTCGCGCAAGCTTCTCTTCGGCTGTGGAGTACGCGCTGAGCTTAATAAGACTTTGTCCGGCAAGCAGCAAGGCCCGGCCACGAAGCGGAGACTTCTCCGGAAGATATGAAGCTGCTTTCTCGGCGAACAACGCAGCCTCCTGATATCGCTCCTCCTGATACTCAATAGCCGCCCGCGACAGTGTGATGCGCGCGCGCTCATCCGTTGAAATAGTCGTACCACGCAGAACCGTGTCGAAGAGCTTGTTCGCCTGTTTGGTTAAACCCAGAGCCCACGCGCTTTTGGCGGCGGAGACGTACGTATCGCGATCGAGCTGACGATCTGGAAGCAGTTCGTAGACCGAGAGCGCCTTGAAGTAATCACCATCAGCTGTGAGTCTCTGAACGTCCACTGGATGCTCTGCTCGCGACTGCATTGGTGAGGCAACAAGGACAAAGCCCGCTACCAGGCTCATTGTCACCTGCCATCGGATGTTCCACGTTTTATGAGTAGTGTTCATAGCGTCACCATCCTCTTCTGGCTACACCGCTACATCATCAGACACGATTGTCATCTCGATTCTCGACTCAAGGCCCTTCTTTTTGATCTTCTCGACGAGCGTTGTGCGATTAAGTCCGAGAAGTTTAGCCGCGGCCTTCTTATTTCCCCCAGTCTGGAGAAGCGCGGTCGAGATGAGCTTATTTTCATAATCATCGACGAGGGCGTTGAAATCGACCCCCATCGGCGGGAGGCTTACATCAAACGATGGAACAGCAGGCATGCGAGGCCCCTGCTGAAGGTACTCTGGAAGTTGCGCGGCAGGTATTTCATCACCCTCACTCAGAATAGCGACGCGCTCAACAACATTCTCAAGCTCACGAATGTTACCAGGCCACCCATACGACGATAGGGCGCGAATTGATTCATCAGAGAAACAGAGATCTGGTCGACCCAACTCTGAAGCCTGCTTCTCAAGAAAATGTCGCGCTAGCAATTCAACATCGCCCTCGCGCTCGCGAAGCGGCGGCAGCGTCACTGGAACAACTTGCAAACGGTAGTACAGGTCTTCGCGGAATCTGCCGGCTTTAACCTCCTCAGCGAGATCTTTATTCGTCGCGGCGATTACACGAACATCAACATCAACAGAGCGGGTTCCTCCAACGGGATCAACCTTACGCTCCTGAAGCACACGAAGAAGTTTGACTTGTAATTTTGGGCTCATCTCTCCGATCTCATCAAGAAAGATGGTGCCATTATCGGCGAGCTGAAACCGACCAACACGGGAGCTTACCGCGCCCGTGAATGCTCCCTT
The DNA here is from genome assembly GCA_017853915.1 of bacterium. Lineage (GTDB taxonomy): Bacteria > Bdellovibrionota_C > UBA2361 > UBA2361 > OMII01 > OMII01. The sequence continues at coordinate 5,189 of JAFMIS010000077.1, read as the reverse complement.
CTCGTGGCCAAATAATTCGCTCTCTAGTATCTCCTCAGGAATGGCTCCGCAATTCACAGGAACCAACTTTCCAGTGCGGCCGCTTAACGAGTGTATAGCTTTCGCGATCAGCTCCTTTCCTGTGCCGCTCTCACCCAGGATAAGGACGGTCGAGCGAGTGCGCGCGACCTTCTCGACGACACTCAGGATCTTGTGCATCTCTGGACATCCTGTGAGAATGCCAGTGAGAGTATTCCTCGCTGGCGGCATGCGAAGCCCCATCGAAGCTGATACACCCTGCATATGATTGGATTGGATACCGTCGAACTGCGCGATCTGCGTCATGAGAACCTTCCTTGTTCACCTTAAAGCCAACCCTCATGGGCGGGCGTTGTACTGACAAAACCTTTCCTTGGGGTGCGCCCCGATACAACGAGGAGAGCACTGTCATTAGGCTGTCACCGAGGTGGCAAACTTTGTACCACTCATCAACTTCCATGTTAGATTCTTGACTGTGCGTGACGGCTTCACTTGTTTGAAAGAAAAAAAGATCTGCAAATCAGCACGTTAGACAGCAGCGTCAAAATTTTCGCATAATCACCCTTACATCCTTGTCTGAGTTTTGTAACCAATACGTCAAAAATATGTTCAGTTTTGTACGGATTGATCCGATATAAGTGCGCACCGGAAATTTGGGCCATGCGCGAAAAACTTATCTGGCGATGGCATGGCAAGCTGACACGAGCAGTTCGCGACGCGTATCACCTCAATGTTTTTTTAGCTCTCGACTTAATTGATAATCGTCGGGGTGTCGGACATGAGAAGCCCTCGCAACGCGAACCCCAATGAGAGTCGAAAAGATTCTCCCTTTGACTCAATGTGCCCACACGAGGCTTGAATTACGGTTTTGTAGCAGCATTCTTTACTATTGAATTCTAGACCCGCGTGAAACAGCACCGCTTGTCGCGCCTCAAATTGCATCAGCATTTGCTCTACTGTGGGAAGCCACAGGAATGTGGAGCGTAGCTCATCAGTCGTCATTCCCTGGGGGTCTACCAATATGGCGATGGAATTCTTGCTCTCTCTGTCAGCAACTTCGTCTCCCACCTCAGGGTTCCAGAACAAACCCGCGGATTCTAGATCATGTGCTAGGTATATGAAGCTCTCTGGTACAAGGGTCGGTTTATTCATGCGGGAGCCCTTCTATGCCCTCACTTCTGGAGATCGGCTGCTGACACACAAACTTTAGAAACCACGGTTTTTTTACCGTCTATAATTCTGATGCCTGAAGAGCTCGTTGAGACTCGCAAAAATTCCACCTAATAGCCCTAAACCATGGAGGTATTCTTGAGCAATACGCGAGTGAGTCAGGCTGGCTAGGAAATATACGGATAATAACGTCGCGGGCGCGATTCTACCGAACCGAGCTAACCCTCTGATATTAGGCGTCGGCGATTATGATGATGAGCAGATACGCAAGGGCCGCTATGCACCCTACAATCAGAACCAGCTTAAAGAAGAGGATAAGCACTATCCCAACGGCAAAACCTAGGAAGGCCCCCTTCTCACCATTCGATCGAACGAAATCGCGGATTGCGGTTATGTAACCCAGAAAAAAATCCTGCCACTCCGCCTTTTTGCGAGTCCGAATTGAATCCACTAGCTTGTCGATTACGGGGATCATACCTATCCAAAAAGCCTTTCTAAAAACACATCCCGTAGAGCTGGTTATTACTTGGCAAAGATGGTACCTCCGCTCTGGCTCGTTCTTTTCAACTACCCTGTTCCTGAGTATAGTTCGAGCCATCACTGATTGATACAATATCTGTCTAAAATCTTACTGTAGAACCTCACTATGAAAAAGATCGTGCTATCCGTTGTCGCCGCCATGTGTTCAGTATCGTTGGCTCATGCCGCTGACGCGAAAGCGGGCCAAGCGCTCTATGCGCAACGCTGCGCGATGTGTCACGGCGAAAAAGGTGCTGGAGATGGCGCTCTGGCGGCAACTATGCCCGAGGGACAGAAACCAAGGAACCTGGCGGCTGGCAGCAATAAATACGCGACTGATGACGCGAAACTCAAGGAGCTACTTCAGAAAGGTGGCGCCGCTCTCGGACTTAGTGTGTTAATGCCAGCTCAGGCCGACCTGAACGACACCCAGCTCGGTGACCTCGTTGCTTTCGTAAATTCCCTCAAGAAGTAAGCTCCCCATTTGGTCATGGGCAAGAGCTCAACTGAAAGCTCCGCGTATGCGACCCTAGGAGCCTCATCGGCTAAAGATGGGGTTCTGCGCGCTATCGGAGAGGGCTCAACTTCGAGGTACTTTGCTTCCCCGAGTCCAGACCCTGCTGGAGACCCCGCTTTTGCCTATTTTCTTCACGCGGACGGAGCTGGCACAAAGAGTATTGTAGCCTACCTCCTGTATCGCGAGACCGGAGACCCCTCGTGGTTTCGCTCTCTCGCAATCGACAGCCTCGTTATGAACTTGGATGACGTCGCGTGCGCTGGCGGCCTCGGGAGCCTAACTCTCAGCAACACCATCGGCAGAAACAGACACCTCATACCGGACGAAGCTATCGCTCAGATCATCCAGGGCTACCGAGAGATAACCGAACGCCTGAAGCCCTACGGGATCGATATTACACTGAGTGGCGGCGAGACCGCTGATGTAGGTGACCTCGTGAGGACCGTTATCGTTGACTCAACCCTTAGCGCTCGGGTCCCGCGAAAGAACTTAGTCGACACGTATCGAGTGGCTCCGGGCGATCTCATCATCGGATTTAGCTCAACTGGTCAATCTAGCCTTGAGGATGCTCCAAACTCAGGCATGGGAAGCAACGGTCTCACCCTTGCCCGAAACGCGCTCCTCTCGTCGTACCACTCGGAAAAATACCCCGAGGTCTCAGCCCCACAGATTAGTCGCGATATCGCGTACCGCGGTCGCTTCAAGGTCACCGACATGGTTACCTCTCTCGGCATGACAGTGGGGCAAGCGCTGCTCAGCCCGACGAGAACATACGCCCCTCTTATTTCAGGACTGCTGCGGCAATTCGGCCCGGAGATACACTCCCTCATTCACTGTACGGGAGGTGGCCAAACCAAGATCAAACGATTTGGCAAAAACGTGCGATTCGAAAAGGACAACCTCTTTCCTACTCCGCCCTTATTCTCTCTTATACAAGAGCTGGGCGGCGTTCCATGGCACGAGATGTACGCAGTCTTTAATATGGGGCATCGTCTCGAGGCCTGCGTTAACCCGTCGATCGCCGATGAAATCGTAGACATTTCGAGTCAATTTGGGATTGCAGCTAGGGTCATAGGCCAGCTAACCTTGAAAGATGGAGATAATGAGGTGGTTATCACCTCTCCGCACGGACGCTTTATTTACTAACCGTTCTTTGCGACATTCTCGTGCCCTCCCTTTGCAGCCACATGGACACCTCAACGTTAGGTCATTTTAACACCGTCATATCGAGTCGCAATATTGCCGACGCCTTTTGGAAGCGAGCTGATAGCCAGCCGAATGAGATTATTTATCGTTACGCCATCGCGTCGCATCCGCAAGCCACTCGAGTATGGCGGTCAGAGACCTACGCGACGGCTCGTCCCAAGATCGCCCGCCTCGCCAATCTGCTCTCAAGCCTCGGCGTGACGCAAGGCACCCCCGTGGCGATACTCTCTAATACGCGAGCGGAGTGGATGCTGGTGGATATGGCGATCCAGACTCTGGGCGGTATCACCGTGAGCATTTACCAGACTCTCCCGGCCCACGAAGCTGGTTTTATTTTATACGACTCTGGCGCCAAGATAGTGTTCGTAGAGAACGAGGAGCAGGCACAAAAGATTCTCTGGTTAAAAAACAATGAGTGCCCAATCCCTCAACGCGAATCGCTACCGCCGTCACAGGCACGCATCGAGGTCTCGGAGATATTGAGCTTTGAACCACTTCGTTCACTCGCTGGGATCCGATTGGTGGCGGACATCATCGACGACTCGACCATCTCTGAAACTCCTCCTGTTATCCCGTCTTCGCTCACGCGGGATTCAACAGCGTCTTACGTATACACGTCTGGCACTACGGGCCCACCGAAGGGAGTGATTCAAACTCATGGGAACCACCTCGCCAACGTCGAACAAGCCTCTTTGAGCGGGGTCTTCGCGATAGGCGGCTCCTTGTTTTTGTACCTTCCACTAGCGCACTCATTCGCGCGCCTCGTGTACTACGTTGGTTTCTTGACTTCAACTTCTCTCACACTTCCAGCAGTAACTGACCACCACTCTTCGAAACTTGATCTCTCATCGATTGCTCGTGATATCAGGGAGGGCAGCTCCACCGTGCTACCCTCTGTACCGAGACTTTTTGAAAAGATGGCGAGCGCTCTCCAGGCCCGCGCGGCTCAGAGAGGCCTCTCCGCGTGGATCATGCGCCTCTGCATCAGCAACGCGCGCAAGATCCAGGGTATCCGTCTTCAGGGTGGTGAGCCTGGCACCTGGGATGAGATGATATTCAAGGGTCTCTCCGGTGTCAGAAAGAAGATTAAGCAGCAACTCTTCGGACCTGAATTTCGTCACGGTATTTCAGGTGGCGCGAAGCTCGATCCCGAAGTGAATCGATTTTTTAACGCTCTTGAGATCCTCATCTGCGAGGGCTACGGACTTACTGAGACCTGCGTTGCTACTCACGTAAACCTTCCAGGCCGTTACAAAATCGGAAGCGTTGGACCCGCATTTCCTGGAGTCGAAGTAGACATCTCAACAAGTGACGGAGAGATCTCACTTCGTGGGCCGAATATCACCAAGGGATACCTCAATCGTCCTCAAGCTACACAGGAGGCGTGGAGCCAGGATGGCTGGTTTCATACGGGGGACATCGGTCGACTCGACGAGGATGGGTTTTTATACATCACCGATCGCAAGAAGGAGCTCGTCATAACCGCTGGAGGTAAAAAGATCCCGCCATCCTCAGTCGAGGGGATGTTTAAACGCGCCCCCTTCATCTCTCAGGCGTTCCTCTACGGTGATGGCAAACCGTACTGCGTCATTCTCCTTACTCTGAACGAACAAGAACTTAAGTCTTTGCTGACCTCTCAAGGGATTAAGCTGACCGAGGCGGAGAAGCTATATCAGCACCCGGAAACACGGCGCATGGTCGACACTCTTGTAGCCAACATTAACAAAGAGCTCGCGAGCTATGAGAGATCGGAAGAGCG
>JAFMIS010000076.1 GCA_017853915.1 bacterium | reverse complement strand
GTCCGCTTCGTTCGATTTCGTCGTCACATTCCCCCTCCACGTCAGATTCCACCTCCGCGCCCAGCGACAGCTCCTCGGAGCCGAGTAACGACACGACATCCAATCCGAACTCGAACGAAGCGGACACCGCTATGTTGTCACTCCTCGATCTCCCAGCAGGTCGATATTCTGGAGTGATGGATGGCATCCTTCCGAACACAACTGCGCCCCTTTTGCTTATCGTTACCCCGGAAAGCCATGAAATGGTGCTCTTGCTCGGATTGGAGGGCTGGGCTCCCGCGCGGGCTTCGATGGTTAACCAGGATGGGTCGCTGGTAGAATCGCCCACCTTCCGGTCAAATGGCTTTATTCTTAAGCTGAATGGGGAGCTGTCATCTTCAGGAATAACTGGTACATTCACAGATATGATTACCGGTCAAACTGGCGTTTGGACCGCTAAGAAAGCTCTGTAGGATACTTGTATGCCCCGTGCCAACATCCGAAGACAGCACGCCTGTCTGCGGTGCCTTCTCCTCATTATCACCGCGCTTCTCTCGGCTCCGGCCTCAGGATTTACCCAAGAGTCTCCTGAACAACAATCAATAGTACTGCGCCATGCCCCTCCCACAGGGCCCTCAATCCCTCCAGTGGGTAACGTCATGTCCCTGAAGGTGGAGCTGCAGAACACCGTCGATATTACCACCAAGATCAGATTAGTAGGCTCCAAGGATGGCAGATTCATCGACATCGCTTTTCCGAAAGGGGCACTGAATAACTCAGATAGAGCGACTTTCTCCATCGAGATCCCCGCTCCAGTCGCATACATGACATACCAATTCATCGTCCATCAGCCGAACGGATCTATAACCTCAACAGATCGTTACATCCTCAAGCGACCATGTATTGAAAACTTCAAAGTAGACATCCCAGACAATTCTGGCACCGCGGAGTTCAGCCGACAGGTGGCGAGCCTTGTAGCAAAATCCAAGGAACTGGAGCGTGATACTGTCAGTTTAGAGGCAGCTTTTAAGCTTCTGGAGCGCATGAAAGTATCCCTTTCTAAGTGAGAGAATAGACAATGAAGATTTTCCATGCCCCGCGATACCTCTTGTTAACCTCACTGGTTCTCCTAGGGATTGGATCTTCCGTGCACGCTGAGGATCCTCTCTCAGTAAGTGTTCGAGTCGAAGCCAAACCCGAACCCGTAAGAGCCGTGGGACTTGTATTCTCCTCAACGTCATCCCACGAGATAAGCGACACAAAGATAACCAAGATCGGAGACAAGCTGTACGACATAGACTTTACCGTCCCAAGGAATATAGTGCGGCAGGACTCAGTCGCCTCAGCTGTAGCCTATGATGAATCAGGGCAGCCTACATACTCGAACGTCACCCCAGCTCTACTCTCACAAACTCGAGCCATTCTAGCTTCGATTCCGGAGTGTCCGGCCGCGGATACGACCAAGGTCGCGCTCCTTAACAGCCCGGGCTCCCTTCAACAACTCGTTGATCTACGAACCGAACGAGTAGCGATCGCTCGGTACAGAATAGCCGAGGCTCTCGACTCAACGTTCTTAGCTAAACTCAGACGCTTTGAAGAGGTTCTCGGGCTCTCACGACCAACTGAGTTAAGTGCTGAACTTCCGGCTCAGGAGCTCATCGATCGACTGTCGCGGATTGATCTTGCATTCAAGAGATACCAAGCGGAAAAGGGGCAGAGCTCCTCGAAGTAGGCAAACCATCGAGCACACCTGAAATGTCTTGGCCACTCGATGAAACAATGCGCCTCCAGAGAATCGAAGAGGCTCTTCGGACTCGCTACTGGAGCTGGACCTTTCTGTCACATGATGAGTGTCCAGCAACCCTGATGGACGTACTCCGGGTCCGCTTGCCTCATATCGATAAAGACTCGTGGCCTGAGCGTTTTAATTTTGGAGGTATCTATATCAATGGGAGGGCGGCATATACAGATTCTCCTCTCCCGGTCCCGTGCCGGATCGAATACTACGAACCTAAATTCGAGATCCGTGACGCGGCCACACTCTTTCCCCAATGCACCGAGGAGCTCATCGTATACCACGACGAACATATCGCGGTGGTGTATAAGCCCCCGAAACTCTCAAGCATGCCAGCTAAAGAACAGCGCCACTTCTCTCTAAAGCACTCCATAGAGAAGATCTTCAACACCAGGATTCACATGCCATCTCGTTTGGATGTGTCAGCACAGGGGCTTATCATTGTGAGTTTGTCGACAGCCGCTCATGCGCCGCTCCAGCAGGCGTTTGAGGCCCGTCAGGTTACTAAAAAGTATCTGTGCGCGACCGACACGCCCTGCTTATGGACTACACAACACGTAACTCTTCCCATCAGTAGAGATCCCCTCCACCCAGTCTTACGCTCAACTCGGGCTCCTGACGGTCAGACAGCCGAGACAATTTTTTCGAATCTTGGTCGTACACTATCAGGAGATAGGCACGTACAGGTCGTGTGCGCTCAGCCGGTCACCGGTCGAACTCATCAAATTAGAGTGCATGCTGCTTCGCTGGGAATTCCTCTAGCGGGCGATCTTTTTTATGATGGCGCTGAGGCTCCCTATCTCCATCTTGTTAGCTCGCTGATTGAATGCAAGCACCCAGTCTCGGGGGCTCCAATGCGATTCATAATTCCGGACCGTTTGCGGCACGACTGGATTAAGAGATCTATAGGGGCCCTACCGATGTAGTGATCAGAATCATGCTCCGATCTCACACGCGCACTGTTAGCTCTAATTATTGTTTAAGGCCAAGTTGTTATCCAGTATGATGCGGGCCTCTTGTTGAAATGGAGGGGCTTGCTGAGATCCCCCTTCGCATGCTCGGAAAAAGGACCCGGATCGCCGCAGCGCAATCTGCCCCTCTTCCGCTCACGCTCACCTCGTCATTGATGACGGGGACAACAGAGATGCTATGATCTCGGAGGCTCAATTTTTTGTGGCACATACACTAACGGAGAACCATGACAACGAAAGTACTGATAGCGGAAGATGAAGCCCTGGTAGCGCTTGACATAGCGCATGAACTTGAATCTGCCGGCTATACCGTCGTGAGTCAGGTCTCAACCGGGAGAGCAGCCGTTGAGAAAGCGCTCGAACTCCGACCAGACGTCGTCCTGATGGATATCACAATGCCAGGGGAACTCGATGGTATTCAAGCGGCGGAAGAGATAACAAAAAAGATTGGCGCTCCGATTATATTCGTCACGGCTCATTCCGATGAAGCGACTCTCCAGCGAGCTAAATTGACTCGCCCCTCAGGATACGTGATGAAGCCATTCGAGCCTAATGAGCTTCGCGCCAACATAGAGATCGCTCTCCATCGCTCCAAAACCGCTCCGATCGAGGAAGAGCCGCTTGAGATGTTCCCAGAACCGAGCGAGGGGCTTGAGGCCGCGGCGTTGGGAGCGGATCAATTTAAGTTCGAGGGGGTGAAGGCTATCAGCGTGCTTGAGAGCCTTCCCGTAAAGGATCTAAATGATCTCGCTCGAACCGCGGTGGTTCAGGACATCAACGCTGGCGAATTTGTATCCCTCGACGGGGAGCGCCCCAACTTCGGGTTCATGGTTCTCTCGGGACGACTGGCAGTGATAAAGTCTACCCCCCATGGCAAGGAATTGACGCTCGACCTTCTCAACCCTGGCGATTGCACAGGAATTCTACGGGCTCTTGAGCCCACTGATTTGGACACCACGATTCGTGGTCAGACAGACGCTAAATTACTGGCTATTCCAACCTCACAGTTGCGATCGATCGCCGACAAAAATCCCCACATATATAAGCAAATTTCCGCGGAATTAATGCGTAGAAACCGTCGCACTAACGATCTAGCCCTTGGTCTCGCCCATTCGCGGGTCGAGAGCCGAATCGTCGCCGCGCTCTTGGCGCTCGCCCCGCGGTTTGGGCGCCCGTCAAGCACCGATGATCAGACCCGAATATTCCTTACTCGCAAGGAGCTGGCCGATCTGACCGGCACCACACCTGAAACCGCGATTCGAGTGACTAAAAATCTTGAACGCGAGGGCCTTCTTGACCTCACGAAACCTGGGGTTATTAAGATTCTCTCCCTTAAGCAACTTCGTGAGGTAGTGGAGTAGCCATCCTCCAAACCTACGAGCTACAGCTTCGCGGAGAGAAAACTCTCCACGTCGAGATCGCTGACCTCCGGCTGGCCGGGCGCGACGTTGTTGAGTTTGCCGGCTTTAAGCCAGACCTCAAGCTCGTCAACCAGCGAAAAAAGATGCTCGAATGAATCAACCACAAAGAGGAGCGGCTGATAGTGGTCGATCTCAAAGTATTGATTGATCGCCCACTCAAGCTGAATTGGATATCGCTGCACTTCTGGGGAATTTATTGAGTGCTCAATTTCACCGTAGGAACTCAGCAAACCACTGCCATACACTTTAATATCGTTGCCGGAACGCATCAAACCGAACTCCACCGTAAACCAGAAGAAGCGAGCGAGCGCCTTAATTATACTTTTAGCGCGCTCGACTCGAACCACGGGATCTTTTAGCTCCTGAATCAGTAATGCCGCTGAGAGGGCGAATTCTCCGAATCGAACTAAGGTATCAGCAAAGGCTTTATCAGTGTGCATCGGAACATGCCCGGCGACGTCGTGAAACATATCCGGCTCAGGTAGATAGTCGAGCTTAGACTTATCCCGAATCGTAATCGTGGTCGGAAAGTCGCGGTTCCGCAGACAATCAAAAAATATGTACGCCGGGATGTATCCACTCACGGGCTTTGCTGAGAAGCCCGTCAATGGGCTCAAAAACTTATTAATATCCTCGATCCGTGGCACCTTGTGAGGATCTAGATTCAATTGTGCTACCCCAGCTAAGAATTTAGGCGTCGCGTACCGCGCCCAACGTGGCTGAATTCGAGAGTAAAGCTCGGTCCATGCGGCGTGATTTTCCAACGAATATAACTCGTAGGGTTGATGGATGAATCGCTGCCCATCCTTTTGAGCTTTTTCAATAAAGGGAGCTTTGGTAGTTGTTAGGCCGCTCATATTTCACCCACGTCGCCTAGTCGCAGTTAATTACCAATTCTCGCACTCGCGCGGATGGCCCCAGAGCTAAGAGGTATCGCACCGTGGTAGCGATATCGTATGGCTGTATCATATCATCAGCGGCGAGATGGCTACGAGCGGCCATTCGGGTATTAACCCAGCTCGGGCATATGGCGGTAACCTTAATACCATCGTTCGCAAGCTCTTGATCTAACGCCACGCTATACCCTACGAGCCCAAACTTTGAAGCACAGTATCCCCCTACATCACCATACGCCTCGACTCCACATATCGAGGCCACATTAAAAATGTAGCCATGGGCGTGCGCTCTCATATCAGTCAGAGTCGCGTTCACAAAAAATGTAGCGCCCATGAGGTTCACGTCGATCATTCGTCGCAGCTGCTCGGTGGAGATCCTGGATGTCCCTGGGGCGCACTCACCCGCGTTGTTAACAAGGACCGCCACGGGCCCATACTGCTGTCTAATTCTTGAGACAAATCGCTTTACGGCGGCTTCATCGGAGATATCGAAAGCTTCGCACGCTACTGATAGCGAGCGATGTGCATCCTGAATCTGTTTGGCCGCTATCTCCAGATCGGGCGACGACTTGGCAACAAGACCCAGTGAATATCCCTGCGATGCCAGCTCCTCAGCGATCGCTCTGCCGATTCCTCTACTCGCTCCCGTGACAATCGCGACCTTATTTTTGACGCTCATCAAAAACCATCCTTCTGAACGATTCAAACAGGGCCTCGTTGTCTCGGTACAACCCTCGCCTATACGTCGTAATCATGGGGGAATCATAGTCCTGAATACCCCGCATCACAGAGCAGAGATGTGTGGCTTGCACTAGTACAGCGATCCCCTGTGGGGCTATCGCGCTCTCAATCGCCGCGCCAATCTGATTCGTAAGGTGCTCCTGCACCTGCAGGCGCTGCGAAAACACCTCAACTATTTTGGGGATCTTTGAAAGTCCAATAATCTTCCCCTGTGGCACATACGCTACCGAACACTCCCCAAAGAAGGGGAGAAGGTGATGCTCACATACGGAGAAGAATTTCATGCGCGCCACAACTACTGGATCGATTGATTCCGAAGGGAATATTCCCTCTCCAATCACCTCCGTTGGGTTCTTCGAATACCCCGAGGTTATCTCTCGCAATGCCTTGGCAAACCGATGTGGAGTCCGGATGAGCCCCTCTCGACTCGGGTCCTCCCCGATAGATTTAATGATAATACTCGCTATCTGCTCTAGAGGATCCGACATCACTCCTCCCGTTTGACTGTCACTGAGATACGGCGAGTTTCACGCACGGTGATCTCCTCTAATCGCGCGCTTGACGACGCCGCGGAGATCTCACGAGAGAGTCTCAGAAAAATCGCGTGCGCTACCACCTCGGTGGTTGGCACCGAGCCCTCCAACCAACTCACATCGCGGTTGAGGTCTTTGTGATCAACATCGGCGAGGATAGAGCGCTCAACGAGCTCTTTGAGAAGTCCAGCGTCAAATATCATCTGAGAGGCAGGATTGATTGGGCCCGACACCACGACCTCTAAGCCGTAGTTGTGCCCGTGGCCATTTTTATTCGCGCACTTTCCATACAGGCGCTGGTTCTCTTGCTCAGAAAGAGCAGGGTTAAAAAGCCGATGACTGGCCGAAAACTCGAATAAAACCGATAGGGTATGAATAGCCATTACCTATAATGATCCCCCGCTCCAGGTGGGCACGCAAGGGTTTTTCGGGCTCGCGGCTTTCCTAACTCACCGAAGTCTGGTCAGTCGAGAGCGCTTCGCTAGCAAACATGGCTCTGTTTTTATGGCGAGCACGACCGCCAAGGCTTCCGATCTCTTTTCAGATGAGAACAGATTCGATCGTTATATACCCCCACGGCTATTGCAGGCGACAACTCGGATCCTCTATTATTCGCGGCTTTTTCCGCTGAGAAAAAGCATAAGGAGCTAGGTCGATGAATCACCAGGAGCAAGGCATGAGGGGTAGCAGGAGCTCGACTTCGAGCGATAGCTCCGCTCTATTCCGAATGCCCTCCAAACAGATCGATATCAAGTCAGCTCGAGGGGTGAATGTAGCCTCTAAATCGAGAGAGATTCGCCCGGCTTTTCGAGAACTGCGCACGTTCACTGAGAGCCTGATACGTCAGATACATTCAAGACCAATCCCACCGCGCTATCCCAGCAGCATTGGGCGTCTCAGCGCAATACAGGCACCCAACCTAAGGTGGGATCTTCCACCACTCATTCCACCGAGCGGCTCGTCGAGGCTCTCCTTAGATGAGACTCTTCTGCGGGTAGAGATGGCCTGGATTCATCTCTCGGTCACAGATGGCATCAATACCAAGCGCCCAGCATCCTCTGAGGGGATCCGATATGAAAGGGAACTTGCTGAGATTTTTCGAACAGACACCGGGGCCTCTAATCCGTTTAAAGGCATGGCGCAGTCTCTCATGGCAGCGGTTCGTTGCCGAGTGACCTCTCCAGAACAGGTGTATAACACGCTTGACTCTGCCAGGAACGCTGGCACTACAGCGAATGCCTGGAGAATATTACGAGTCGAGATTCAGGAGGCAGCCCGGCTACTCGACTTTCCCCGCTTCAGCGCAAGGTAAATTATCCTGAGTGGCCTTCACCGCCTATCATGGTTCGCGCTAGCGAGGCTCATGAACTATGCGGACTAGCTACCTCGCTCAGCCTCCTTGCGAAGTTGGAAGAGATTGAGGTTATGTATATTTAGCAGCCACACGCCGATCACGATAAATACCACATACGTCAGGCCATGTACCACAAGGGAGTATACCTGCGCCGCTGAGACAGGGTACGCGAAGAACCTTGCCGCCTCGACACACCCCACTTGAAAAGCTCCGACAAAACCGGGCGTTGTGGGAAGAGCGATTGCCAGGGCGACAAAAACTCCAAGCGCGACACTCAGTAGAAAAGATCGATCATGGGGAAAGATAAAGAGAAGTGCCTGAAACTGAAGATACGCGGTAAGCCAGACGCATACCGTGAGCCCCAGAATAATCGCCAAACGCTTCGGCGATTTAATCACGGCGGCGCCCTTTAACAGATCGCTAGAAAAACTTACCACAAATGTCTCAATCTTCGTGGGGAGCGGTTTCGCGCATACCCGCACAAGCGAGCTTATAAAGTTAGGAAACAAACACCCTCCTATCAAAAAGAAAAGTAGCCCCGAGGCCACAGAGCCCAGAGAGTAGGCCGCGACATGCAACCATGGGGGGACGTCTGGTAGGAGTTGTATTAAAATAAAAAAGGTCACCAACACCGCGGCGAGATCGAAGAAGCGCTCAATCACAACCGATACGAAGGCCGTAGCAAAGCTATACTCCGTCCAGCGAGAGAGAATCAAAGGTCGTATAACCTCCCCTGGCCGAAACGGCAGCAAGAATGTGGCGAAATTACCCAACAACATCGAGTCAAACAATTGCCGAATCGTCGGGGCCTGGCGCTTCGCCTCTGGAAGGAGGTAGCGCCAGCGCAAAGACCGTAGAAACACGTGCACTCCAAAGATCGCTATGAAAGGAAATACTGGCCACCACGCTATCTGAGAGAAGCTCTCGCGAAGCTCCGCAAATTTCATATCCTTGAACGCGAGATACAACATCGCGGCGCTAACAACGCAGCCAATTAAGATCTGAATTACTTTCTTCACTGAAGGCCTCCCTTACGCCACCTTTTGCAATGGGCAGGTGATTGAGCAATCGGCGACCTGGCGCGCGTCCCCGTCTATCCAGCTACCGAGCTCCTCGGATATTATCGATACCATCGCGTCCAGCCAGGCCGGATGATCATTCAAGCACGGTATTACCGTGAACGACTCCCCTCCCGCCTCTCTAAACTGCTCCTCTCCCTCATTGCCCAACTCATCGAGGGTTTCCAAGCAATCTGCCGTAAAACCGGGCGCCACGACAGCTATCTTTTTTAATCCCTGATGCCCCAAGCTCTCAAACATCTCATCGGTGTATGGAGTAAGCCACGGATCTCTGCCAAATCGAGACTGATAGGTATGGATGACCCTCTCAGCCTCAAGCGAGAGTTTTGGCACCAGCGCCGCCGTCGTCTCAACGCATTGACAACAGTAGGGATCACCCTTGGTCACATATTTTTGGGGCACTCCATGATACGACAGAACCAATCTATCTGGCTTCCAATCCAGCCGCGCTATGTGATCGTTAATAACCGTCGCTTGCGCCTGAATATAGCGAGGATGCGCGAAGTAGGGCTCAGCCACTCGCAGCGTTGGCACCCAACGTCGCCGCAACAGATGGGGGAAAACCGCGTCATAGGTTGATGCCGTCGTCGCGGCCGCATACTGAGGATACATCGGAAAGAGAAGGATCTTCGAGCATCCTCTCTGAATCAAGGCATCGACACCATCTTGCAAACTGGGAGAGCCATAACGCATCCCAAACTCCACTTCTACGTGCGGAGTTCGCGCCCGCAATCTCTCAAGAACGCCAGCAGCTTGTCTTTTTGTGATGCTAAGCAAGGGGGAACCATCGTCTCGCCAAATACGTTTATACAAACGCGCTGACCTGCGCGGTCGTGTCAC
>JAFMIS010000075.1 GCA_017853915.1 bacterium | reverse complement strand
CCGCCGCGTTCTGTTCGCGAAGGTTCACGAATATAAGATTACTATCACCCAACTCGAAGCGTTTAAGCTCTCCCTGGGCGAGATCTCGTGAGGCCTCAACCTCTTTCTTGACAACTTCGACCCTCGATTTCGCTATGTTCAGTGCGTTTAACGCGTCCTGTACATCTGCGCGGATCCGCTCCTTCAGAAACGTCTCTGTAAATTCTATCTTTCTTTGTTTGGCCTCGTAGAAATCAATTCGCCCCTGTTGAGTGCGGGTCGCCAGCGGAATCTCAAGTCGCACTCCCGCTTTCAACTCAGGCTCCTCGCGCCTCGGATCTCCCGTTCCCATATCATTGGCTGAGAATACTCGAAGATCGAGCCTCGGAAGGATCTGGTTTCGTGCCAGGTTTAGCTCAAGCTGGTTCTGGTCTCGCTGCGCCTGTAGGTTCTTAAATTCAGGCCGCGCGGCTGCGGCCTCCGCTACCGGCGCGTCGATGGACGATTCCGCCACAAAGAGGGGCAACGGGATTCTCTCTAACGAGCGCATCGACTCAATCAATCGAGGCTCGCCGTTTTTATCGCGAAAGAAGAGAGCGAGATTAAACTCGGCGTTCTTGACGGCGCGCTCAGCCGCTAAAAGCTGCGCCTGACGCTGCAACACCGCGCGCTGATTATCGACCCGATCGAAATCCGGCAGATCGCCGCGTCTGACCCTTTCAGTTATCTGTCTATCTCGCTCCTCAGCGGTTGATAATAATTTTTTGTATACCTTGACCTTGTTGCGAGCCGCGGTCCAATCCCAATAGGTCAACGCTGCGGCGCGCGCCAACTCAATCTTACGCTGTTCAATCGCGGAATCGGCGATTACCTGCCCTGATACAGATTTTCCGATATTGGCTCGACGTCGGTCTATCGGACCATCCCGCAGAAGCGGGACCTCAAGACCTACACCAAGTTCGCCTCCGGAATTCGTCTCGTAGTAGTTGTCGTACGTTGGGAATAAACCTCCCCCTAAGCGGTATCCCGCCGTAACTTTACTTCCATAAAACTGGAGGGGCTTTTCGACGTAGGTCGAGCCATAATTACCGGTATATCCTCCGGTAGCATACGACAACACATCTCCTTTAATACTGGGGTCAAACGCCCCTTGCGAGGATAAAAGATCGGCATCCGCCGCCACTCTCTCCTGCATCTCTCCCTTGAGGGCTGGATGGTGTTCTAATGTAGCGCGAATGACATCATCAAGCTCTAGAAGCACTCCATGCTTTGAAGCCGTTCCAGGTAGGCGCTTCTGCTGCCCGGGGGTTCCCGTCGCAACCTCCTCGGCCACAGAGATCTGAATCGCTTGGAGCCCGAGCACCAACGCCGCTAGGAGACGTGCTGTGAATCGACTCCGCGGAATCTGTCTCATAACTTCTGCTCCGCGTTGGAGCGCATCGGCTCATTTCTTTTAATCGATGGTGGAAATCCATTGAACTGTCGCCACATCTCCCATCCTAGCTTCACAGTATCCAGAAGAATCCATCCGATAACTCGCACCCCTTGACGCAGATATCGAGCGTCCGGCCAGTTCTCTCCCTGCTCAGGGAATATTATGACGCGCACCTTTCCATTTTCATCCGCACCGGGATCGATCACCCCAATCACACCACCAAATGTGCCCACCGCTACAGATGGCCACCCGGCAAATTGCACCGCCGGCCATCCCTCGAATTGAAGTCGAACATGGCGCCCTACCGACAAGAGAGGCGCATCGTTCCCGCTGACGGTGATCTCGACTGCGCGATTCGCCGTCTCGGGGACGATCAGCGCCAAGGTCTGTCCCGCTTTGACCATCACGCCCCCCTGGGGCGCAAAGATGCGCTGAACTATCCCATCGCGCGGAGCCACAATCGACTGCGATGCCTGGCGAGCGATGCGCGTCTCGATCCGAGCCAGCTCCGCGGACGCCGCTGAGACATCAGACAGGTATTTAGCATACTCAAGCTCCGCTAATTCGGCGGCGCGCTGCGAGCTTAGGCCAGAAGCAACCAATGTTTTTTGCCGGTCGAGGTTCTTGCGTGAGGTATCCAAGGCACTTTGCGCCGCGTCGAGCCTCTGTTGCCCAGCTACCCGCTCGCGCTCTAATCGCGAGAGGATATCCGGATCAATATCGGCGATATCAACGATGCTATCCCCCTTTTTTACCCGCGATCCCTCAAGCACAAACCACTGCCGTATCTGTCCGTCCACCGGAGTAGTTAGGTTCTGCTGTCGTTCATCGGGCGAATACGCTATCACCCTACCAACGCCCTGCACGTTCTGCACCCACGGCACAAAGATCATCGCCAGGACCGTCGTCAACACAACACCGAAAATGAGTGTCGCACTCACGCGCAGGCTCGAATGAGATACTACCAGCTCTGGTGATTCCAGAACCACTCGCGCGCTCGACGCGACTTCATCGAGTGTTTGATAGGTCACCTCCCCTACGTCACCACTTTTGTTAAATTCAGTCATGCTCTCGAACCCTCGCTCATCGCGTCAACCAAGAGCCCATGATCAAGCCGGTACGCTCTCGGAAAGTGTCGTAACACCTCACTTTCATGGGTCAAGACCAGCAACGACCACGGCGCGCGTGGTCCCATCACCTCCTGCAACAGATTACCGACCGTCGCTTCGTCTATTCCATCAAGGACTCCATCGATAATCATGAGCCGCGGCTCCATCAGAATCGCGCGCGCGATTACCAAGCGCGCTGCCTGTCCTCGAGAAAGAGGCTCGGCCTGTCCCTTCAGTACGGTTTGAAGTCCATCAGGAAGGGCGTAGATATCCTCCAGAACCCCAACCATGCTCAGGGCCTCACGAATTCGAGCCAACGGCATGCCGACCTTTGATAAGGTGAGGTTCTCCTCAATCGTGCCGTGAAAGAGGTCAACACCCCGCACAAGCGCTATCTCACTGCGGAGCTCCAAGGGATGGACCTCGCGCACGTCGTGTCCGTCTATTTCGATGCGCCCCGTCCTGGGGGTTGCTATCCGATATATGCAGTTAGCCAAGGTGCTTTTTCCGGACCCATTCGGCCCCCAAATGGCTACCTTGTCACCGGGCTCAATAGCGAGAGATATATCGCGCAGCACGGAGGCTGATTCGGAGTCACGTCGTACCGAAACGTTTGATATCACCAGGCGGGCAGGCTCTCCACCGGGGGAAAAGAAAGATCCCGTCTGCTTCTCATAAGAGACATCAAAGAGAGCATCAAGCTTGGCGACAGACGCGCACAACTCGTAAAACTTATCCAAATATCTTCCAAGCTTCGCAGCCCCCGCAAGAACAGAACCCACTATCAACTCCGCAGCCACCAGCTGACCCAGCGTAAGTTGCTGTTTAATCACCAGCCATCCCCCTAACCCGAGTAGCAGCGTACTCGCCAACACCTGAATAGTGACAGAACCAATCACCTGACGCAGCAATACCCTGAAATGCGCCGCACGCCACAGAACATAATTACTTACAAGCTGATCTGCCCGCTCAAGTGCAAACGCGTCTCCCCTATTCGACTTGAAAAGTAGGGGCACCCGGGCTAGATCCTGCAGCCATGTTGCTACATCGTACTTTGCGTCAGAAGCTCGGATCGAGGTCCTTACCGCTCCCCACCCGAGGGGCGCGACCAGAAGAATGAGAAACAGAGACAGAATGATAGCGAATGCCAAGAAAAACGGATGATAAAACGACACGAGTATCAAGCCCACCACTACCTGAAAGAAGAGCGCGACGCCATCGAGCAGCAGCGCTGAAAGGGTCTTCTGTGCCGAGAAAGCCTCCAGGAAGCGCAAGACGTACTCCGGCCCGAATTTGCTCTGAAACTGTTCAAATTCCACGTGCGGAATACGCCCCGCTAAAGACAACGAGAGTCTAACAACAAGTCTCCGTTGCAACACCTCAACAACAACTAATTGAAGAACTCGAAGCAAGCCAGCGAACAAAAGAACGCCACCTACAAGACAGGTGATCACGACGAGCGGCTGAAGCACAACTCCAAAAGCTACCGAATTAACCACTGATTGCACACCGACCGGTATCGCAAGCGTACAGAGCCCAACCGCGAGCGCGTACATGAAAATCACTGTGAGATCATGAGCCTCGCCGTGCAAAAGCCGAAAGACGCGCAGAGCGGTCTCTAATTCCCCTCGCTGACTGCGGTTGGCGGTCGCCATACTCACTCCTTACTCCTTAACTCGCCATATCTTACGCACCGCCTTCGCCGCCTGCATAATCTTCGCTGATTTGGAATTCTGCAATTCGAGCAACTGCACACCCTCAACAAGCCAATTCGCCAACCACGTACGCGCCAGCGAATATCTGACGGATCTTCCGTCCCGCGCGGCAACAGCGATGCCTTTGGACCTGAGCTGCGCCAGGTGCTGAGACACGGTTGATTGCCTTAAATTTAATGTCTCTGCCAGAGTATGCACATCCAAACTGTGGGCGCCCAACTCTTCGATGATACGGATTCGTTGTGGATGAGCTATGACAGACAATATCTCGGCTAATTGTTGGGCTACGAGGGCTTGTTGCGGCATGCGACCTACCTTTCTATATTTTCCGACTCTCGGGTTTCTGGCCCCCGATCGCTCAGACTCATATATTCAAATATATGTATATATGAATAGCTGTTCAAGAGTAAAACCTCTATCGGTGGATATACCCAACGCCACAATGCACAACTTTTACAGTAGGTTACCCAAGGAGGGCTAGGCCTCAAGGACCTTCATAACTTCGGCAAGCACCTCGACCTCAAAGACACTCGCGAGAAGCGCGTTCTCAAGGAATGGATTAGAACCAAAACCGGCCGCTTTGATATCCTCCCGAATAATAGAGAGCACGTCCTTGGCGATCTTTTTAAAGGCTGCCGCGTTTTTTACGGAGATTCCCGCCTCACCCCGCTCATAGGTAGTATTAAAATCATCGGCGTACTTTTCAATTATTCGACCAACGCTTGATTCTACCAACTCCGGGAACGCGTAGCGCGCCACTCCTAAAAAGAGAAACTCTTTAGCCGGATAGTTCTTTTCAATGAAAAGCTGCACTGCCGGAGCTCGTCCTGAACTCACGACACCCCGGAAATCTTTGGCGAAGGAGACGACCTGTCCACCATTATTACCCTCGCGTTTAATGAAGTTCTTTAACGCGGCGTTAAGATTCTTCGCCCCCTGAAAGGCATCATGAACGTTAGAAAAAGTCGTGGGTAACATAGCAACTCCAATAGATTCAACAATCTCACCCCTGAAGTGTAGCAGGGTGGTGAAGAAAGATCTCCTGCTGTCGATTGTAATAGTTTGACTGCAATCTCGTTGCAGAGGGAGAAAAAATCCTCAACGTATTTCGGAGGATACGCCTCCGGTTTTTCGCCTTCTCCGCCTCGTTTCGTCTAAACTCTAAAAATGCTCGCGACGGAGCCTTGTTCACTCCCCTGCTATCACGGACTCCAATCAGGTCTAGACGGCATATTTCGCGCAATCAACGCCCGAACTACCGGCCTAGAAGTAATTCTCCAGGAACACTAACTCGTCAGGCGATAGCGGCAGCGAACCGGTGGCCATCGCGAGGGAAGGCTTAAACCGCTGCACAGTGTCATCGAGCACGTGAAAGCCGAGTCTCTCATAGATCTCCGGCTTAACCTCTGAGAATAGGAGGAATCGCGTATCAGCGTTCTCAAGACGCGCCATCTCCATAGCCGCGCGTAGGACGATACTACCATACCCTTGGCCCCGCTCCTGCGGGCGCGTCGCGAGAGACGCGAATCCAACCAGTCCATCAGCGAATCGAAGTACGTTCACTTTCGACAAGCGACGACCATCGAGCCCCTCAAACATGAAACGCTCTGCTCGCTGCTCTCGACCGACCGCCAGGGACTGGGCAACATACTCCTGAAGAGTTTTTCCCTCCCCCCAGACATCAAATCCAAACGAGATAATCTCTGCCTCCTCGCGGGGAGCCGCGCGCCGAAATCGCCCCACGGGCGTAAAGCGATCATCTCCGTTCGCGATCTTCTCATGGAACATCGCTTGAGGCCGGACCCAGGTGCGTCCAACCTCGTTATCGTAAAGACACCGATATACCTCGTGCGGCTCAAGACTCTCAGAGTGCACGGCTGTGCCGACACACATGTACAGCATGCCCCGATAGTGCCGATAAATCGTGTACATGAGAATTCGTTGAAGAGTTAGAAATCCGGGGCTATCGACTTATCGTAGATCTGACGCGAAGCATCATCAGATAAAGCGCTCAGGGCACTTGCTTCCTGACCTCGAGAGACTTCACGACTGCTCAAGTTCGAAAGATCCTGGGAGGAGATCGAGCCCCCCGCGAAGGCCGCCGAACTCGTAACAACCACCGAGCTATCGGCGCCGAACGTCTGAGTGACGCGAATCTGATTATCCCTCCACAGCACTGGCCCTGTCACTCGTCGCAATTCACCGGTAAGGAACATCGTGGTCTGCATCTGCAGAGCGGTATTTGAATCAGCTCGAACAGCGCTCGTCGTATCTTTGACGTCAACGATACGAACCTTGAGCACCGCGTCCGCCTCATTTTGATTATCGACTACCGAGATAGTTCCATAGCTATCGAACTCGTCACGCAATGAATCCGTCAGCACAATCGCTAATCCGAGCTTTGTAGAGTTGTTATCGACTTGAGGAATGTAAATATTCTTAACGTCCGGAGGCAGCGCACTACCACTTCCTCGCAGGGTGTACCCACACGAGCACAGCGCCAGCGAAGAAAAGATCATACCAACGAAAAGCGAGAAATGTTTCATAGCTCTAACCCTTACGAGGCTTCATCGTGCCAAGACGCTTCGGGAAGTGATCCACATAGGCCCGGAGCCCCTTGGTCCAACCACGCAGATTTTTCAACGAGTGCTCCATCGAGTCCCGCAACCTCTGCGCCAACTGGATGACAGTAGCATGCTGTTCGGCTATCCGCCTCCCAATTTCAGCGTCTCTCCGAGCAAGAGTTTCGCGTTCCGCGCTCGCACCTTTCCATTCCCGCTGCCAGACCTCAAAACGTTCGGTGTAGTCCTGCAATCGATCAAGAGCCTCAGCGGATTCCTCTCGAAGCGCTTTTATAGCCGCCTTACCGGACTCCAGGACTAGGCGAGCTTCTCTGCCACTCTTTGATGTTGTCATGGTCTCTATCGCTATCTCTGTGGGATTTAAGGCCCCTGAGCTCCTCACTCCAGAGGTACCATACCCCATCAGGGCTAGCTGGACACGGGGCAATGTGGCACAAATAAAAAACCGCCGGGGCCTCTTATGAGTACCCACGGCGGTCCTGCGTGGCGCCCCTACGCGCTACACCAATTAGGCCTTCTTCTCAGTAGCCTTTTTGGTTGAAGACTTCTTTTCAGTCGTCTTCTTTTCAGAGGTTTTCTTCTCTGTGGCCTTCTTCGCCGGCGCCTTTTTCGGAGCCTTGGTAGCGTCAGCCTTCTTTTCGGCCTTACCCGTAGTAGCACGATCAACGAGCTCTATAACTGCCAGCTGAGCCGCGTCACCATTACGGAAACGGGTGCGAACGATGCGGGTATAGCCACCATTACGACTAGCGCAACGAGGACCAACATCGGTAAAAAGCTTATGAACAACCGCCTTGTCTGTCAGGT
Organism: bacterium; assembly: GCA_017853915.1. GTDB lineage: Bacteria > Bdellovibrionota_C > UBA2361 > UBA2361 > OMII01 > OMII01. The sequence goes on along the minus strand of JAFMIS010000075.1, from coordinate 2,063 downwards.
AGCTGTAGGCTTGACGACGAGCCGCGAGGGTGTCGTTCTTACCCAACGTTATCAACCGCTCCACTACTGGGCGAATCTCTTTCGCTTTCTGAACAGTCGTCTCATACCGCTCATGTTTGATGAACGATGTGGCGAGATTTCGCAACAACGCCCGACGATGGCTCGTGGACCTACTTAACTGCCTAAGACCCTTTCCATGCCTCATAGTACTTCCTTATCAATTAGTGATCAGTTTGCTCTTTCATCTGATCGAGGTCTCGTCGTGACGGGAACTCCTCAAGCTTCAATCCCAAGGAGAGGCCCATCTCAGAGAGGATCTCTTTGATCTCGTTAAGAGACTTACGACCAAAGTTCTTCGTGCGGAGCATCTCAGCTTCTGTTCTCTGAACGAGCTCGCCGATGTACTTGATATCGGCATTCTCAAGGCAGTTGGCCGAGCGAACACTGAGCTCAAGCTCATCGATTCTGCGGAAGAGGTTGTCATTCCAACGCTTCGAGGGCTCCTCACTCTTAGGCTCCTCTCGCTCAACGATCAGATCCTGTCCGACGAAGATACCGAGCTGATCAACGAGGATGTGCGCGGCTTGTGCGACAGCTGAACGTGGATCAATGCTCCCATTCGTCCAGATCTCCATAGCGAGTTTGTCGTAGTCAGTGCGCTGACCTACGCGCGCATTCGTTACCGCGAGGTTTACGCGACGAACTGGCGAGAAGATCGAGTCAATGAAGATGGTTCCTACTGGAGCACCCTCAACCTTGTTCTTCTCGGCAGGAACATAACCACGTCCAACCTTAACCGATACTTCCATCCTGATACTTGCGCCCTCTCCAAGAGTAGCGATGACGAGCTCTGGGTTCAACACGCCAACGGCCGGATCGCCTTGAAGCATTCCAGCGGTAAGCTTGCCTGGGCCCTGTGCCTCCACATGAAGAATCGCCTCCTCTTTGTCCTCAAGACGGAGAACAACTTCCTTCAAGTTGAGCGAAAGCTCAGTAACATCCTCAACAACCCCTGGGATCGTCGAGAACTCATGAGAGACGTTGTCGATGCGAATCGAGGTGATCGCCGCGCCCTGGAGCGAGGAGAGCAACACTCGACGCACTGCCGTTCCGATCGTCATTCCGAATCCGCGCTCAAGCGGCTCGGCGATGAACTTTCCGTATCGGCTATCTGCTGTCGCGCCTTCTACTTCTACTCTGTTTGGGCTGATTAAGTCCTTGAGACTGACCTTCTTCATGTCTCTCATCCTATAAGTTTAATACGTAAACCATTTAGCAACCCCTCTCCCTCGAGCCCCTATGGGGAGCTTTCAAGAGAGACGTTAGCCTGAACTACCGTGAATACAATTCTACAATCAACTGCTCGCGAATGGTCGGCGGGAGCTGCTCACGAGTCGGAACAGAATTCACGGTTCCACGAACCGCGGCCTGATCCAACGAGAGCCACTCCGGAATATTCCTCGACTTCGCCGCTTCCATGGCCGCGATAACCAGAGGATTCTTCTTGCTTGCCTCGGCTACCTCGACTACATCCCCTGGGGATACGCAGTACGAAGGAATCGAGACGCGCTTACCATTAACCAAAACGTGTCCGTGATTAACGATCTGACGGGCTTGGCGACGCGAAGAGCCGAGACCGATACGGTACACAACATTATCCAAACGCCTCTCAAGGAGTACGAGGAGCTCAGTTCCTGTCACACCCTTAGCGCGCGAAGCGCGATCAAAGGTATCACGAAACTTGGTCTCAAGAAGACCATACGAACGCTTAACCTTCTGCTTCTCACGAAGCTGAATCTTGAAGTTCGAGAAGGCTTGACGGCCACGACCGTGCTGTCCTGGACCACCCTCTCTCTTCTCTACCGCACACTTACCTGTGTAACAACGCTCACCCTTCAGGAAGAGTTTCTCTCCCTCTCGGCGACACAGGCGACAAACTGATCCGCAATACCTTGCCATGACTATCGTCCTCTCCTAAAACTTAAACGCGACGACTCTTTCTCGCTCGGCATCCGTTGTGCGGAACCGGCGTGATATCCTTGATTATCGTGACCTGCAGACCC
>JAFMIS010000074.1 GCA_017853915.1 bacterium | reverse complement strand
AGAGATTCCGGCGAACACCAAGCTTTCCGCTGACATGTTTCGATTGGCGACATTCGCTGCAGGCGCCATTCCACATGACGTAGTGCGTGAGCTGTCAGAGATCGATGGAACGTTTAGTCGCGTGAGTATTGGGGTTGAAACCCCAATCGTACGGAGCGCGATTACACAAACTCAGCCACAACAGGAGATAACCAGCAGGATTCCCGCGGGATATCGGGCTGTAGCTATACCTGTCAACTCGCTCACCGGCGTTGAGGGATGGCTTACGCCTGGCGCGATAGTGGATGTAGTGTGGTCAACTCAACGTGGGCAGCAGTCGGTTGTATCGACGATCGTGGAAAACGCGCGCGTGTTGTCAGTCGAGAGGTCCCTTGATGCCGAAGCGGCTCATAAAGTCATGCCGAAACAGGAGCCGAGTCACCTTACTCTCCTAGTATCCCACGAGGATGCGCAGAAAATCCAACTCGCCAAGGGAAGTGGAAGCCTTAATTTGAGTCTCCGAGGGGCCTCGGACCGGGAGTCAATCGGCAGCACGGTGCTCACTGCAGAGGCATTGCTCACACGCCGTGACCCGAGAAGCCTGATCGAGGGAAGAGTGAGCATGCAAGGAGTCGATTACGTACTTTTCAAGAAACAGCTTATTCGGGCGACAGAGTTCGAGCAAAAGGTTGCTGGCCAAGAATTTGAGTAGGCGCGCAGTATGGTTGGAGAGCGTTCAAGAAAGGAGTGTGGCACGGTCTTTGTAGAGGCAGCTATCGCGTTGCCAGTGTTTCTTTTTCTCGTCATAGCGTCACTGCAGGTAGGATTTGCTTATTCAGCCCTCACGAGCATGAGACATGCCTCAGCCATGGCGGCTCGTTCAGCTATCCTTGGCTCAGGCCAGACAACGACACAGGTGTGCGACGTCGCTCGAAGCTCTCTCGTGGCGAATCTTGATCCTCAGAGTTTAACATGTGTGACATATCCCAGCACCTTGCCTACGACGACAAACATCCCGATAACAGTCACGGTTAGTTACCCTGTTCCCGTTCTCTTTCCTGGCGCAGGTATAAGTCAGGGCCCAACATGGACCCTCACCGCAAGTACGACTATGCAGTAAGCGGAGAGAGAAGATGAAGCCACTATTGAGAAGCACACCAACTCAACAAAAAGGCGTGATTTTGGTGCTATTCTCAGTTGTGCTGGGAGTGGTAGCCACGCTGTTCGTCTGGACCGTAGATCTTGGGCGAACACTTTCCGAGCAGAGAAAAATCCAGACGGTGGCTGATGCCGCGGCTTTGGCTGGGCTTAATGCTCTAGGAAAAAGCGCTAGCTACGCGGGCATGACGTCTGCCGTTGTCTCTGTCGCGGCATCAAATCAGGTCTCATCAGATGAGATTACCGCGGTCGCCCCACGATGTGGAGTGTGGCTCGATAATACATTTACCTCGCAAGCTGCGGCTCTATGCGATGGTACGTCGACCGCTGTAGAGGTGACGGTCCAGCGCGTTATTCCCAAGAGCTTTGTAAGTTTAAGCGGCTCATCAAACCTTACTCTTGTGGCGAGGGCTGTAGGTTTCAAACCCCTTAAGGAGGTAGGAAACTGTATCCGGCCCTTCGGTATCGAGGAGTCGTCGCTCAATGCTCAGGGCGTGGTGGAGGGAGGAACCTTCACCGTGAGCGGCACTCAGGGCTCTGGTAATTGGGGCAAGATTGATCTCGATGGTAATTCATCTTCGGGAGAACAATACACAGCACTGATGCTTGATAACCTGTGTGACGATCAGATCGCGGCGGGTAACTCCGTATCGGTCGGGACTGGGAACGCGCAGATCCGTCAGGTCTTTGATGCCATTCTGGCTGATGCGACGCCGCCTCTTGCGTCACAGGGAATGGTATTCGCTGTCACAAGTGATTTTCCAAATGGAAATGGACTGGTGCAGTTGCTGCGATTTATCCGGGTCGATTTGGTTTCACAACATGGAAGCGGACAGCAGTGGGAAGCTACCTTTCGGGTTGTGGAGCTTACTACAGAGCCGGATAGCCGCACGCCACCACACAGGCAACTCATGGAATAAATATTCAGGAGGAGATATGACGGAGCAGCTTCAAAACCAGGATTCCAAGTTTCTGCGGGGGCTCTTCTCCGAGACTTCATTTCAAGGGACAAAAAAGAAGGGACATCTCTCGGACGCAAGTTCTCAGCCCCCAGAGAAAGCTGATGGAGAGGGGAGCCCTCGACGTAGTGTATCGGCGGTGATCCGTGAGAGCTCGCCCCGGAACAGAGAAGCTCCGTTGTCGCCCCTCGCCACCGATGTGCTTAAAATAGCGCGTTCCGAGCTTGGGAGGGATTCCGAACAGCATGCCTTGGGTGCTGATGCTGTGGCTACGGAGCGAGCGGTAGCCGCCGCGATTGATAAGGCTATCGCTGAGAATGGTGGCCAGCTGAGCGAGGTAGAGCGAGCAGACCTCATTGTGCATTTGCGGACCGATCTTGTTGGATGGGGTGTACTGCAGAGTCTGATCGATGACCCTGATGTAACTGATATTCATGTGTACGATTATAAGACCGTGGTCTGCCAGCGCGGTAAGGTTAGCTATCCGACTGGACTGCACTGGCCCACTCATGAAGCATATACAGCCTTTATTGATCGACTTCTATTGAAGTTGGGCAAATCTCTATCGACTCAGCAGCATACTGTGGATGGGGCTTTTGAGAGTGGGATCCGCGTGTGTGTAGTACACAATAGTGTCTGCGTTGGATGTGGGCCTCTTCTTTCTGTGCGAGTGCCGAGGCTCTCGCGAGTTACGCTCGACAATTTGATCGGTTTTGGATTGGCGCCGCGACTTGTGATCGATTACTTGGCCTCGTTGACTCGTTGGGGACATGCTACGATGTTGATTGCAGGGGAAACAGGAACCGGCAAAACTACTCTGCTAAAAGCGCTCGGAACTCAATTCGGCCCGGGCGAATCAATCGTGACCGTTGAGGATACCCCCGAGCTCAATTTCGATCACCCATTTCTGCGTTCACTGGTGTCGAGGCCCCCAAATGTAGAGGGTGTCGGTGAAGTGACGCTGCAGGAGCATATCAAGACCACTCTTCGAATGACTCCAACACGCGTGATTCTCGGAGAGATGAGAACGCCTTTCGCCGCCGAGGCATTCCTTGAGAGCGCGCAGACTGGGCATACGGGGATGTCGACGTTGCACGCGAGAAACGCGCGCGAGACATTGGTGCGGCTGGAGTCTCTCTTAGGGCGCGCTCAGAAATCGGTGGCGATTGATATCATACGACAGCAGATCGCTTTGGCAGTTGATGTGATTGTATGGGTATTCAGGGACAAGGAGAGTGGTAGACCTCGTATTGGCGAAATAATTGAAGTAGGACACTTTGTTGAGGGTACTATTCAGGTCAAGCCGATGTTTCGTTACGATCATTCGCGAGGACATCCTGCTTGGGTGGTTGAGTCGTGGAATAGCTTTTTTGATGGGGTTCTGAGTGCTGATGGAATACGGCTTGGGGATGCAACCCCTACGCTGGACCTTGTCGAGGCCGTCGCAGCGAGGGTAGCCTGATGAGCAGTGATGTGCTTGCAGCAGTTGGGTCCGGAATTATTGGAGCAATCAGTCTGTTCTCATTGCTCGGTCTCTTCCGCATAGCTACGCCCGATGGACTGAGCTCGGCCGCGAGGAGGCTCGAGCCGATATCGGCACAGTATACGCACGGTTCGACAGGACAGCTACCTCATGGTCTCGCAAGTACAAAGAAACGAACTGGTAGGCTAACCGTCACAAAACTTTTGCGCTATGCCAGATGGTCTATCACCCCCTGGGTGTTTCATTCGATTGGCATCGCGATTAGTTGTGTGATTTTGTGCTTCGTTGCACCTTATACCAACAGCGTGACTCATGTGATGTGCGCCCTTGCCGGGCCGGGTCTGATGCTGAGTGGGCTTAGGTTCTGTGTTGAGCGCCGAAGCAATAAGTTCGATGCTGACTACCCTCAATTTCTGATGTCTGTGGTAGGCCTCCTTAAAACGGGTATGACTGCTACGCAGGCTCTCGATACCGCCGCGCGTGGTTTGGAAGCAGAATCGCTTGTGCGTCAGGAGGTTTTGTTACTCATTGAGAGAATTAAAGTAGGAATTCTTGAAGAGGAGTCCATAAGCGCCTTTGCAGAGGATATTTTACATCCAGAGATAGAGCTGTTTGTACAAGCTCTTCTGCTTAGTCACCGTATTGGAGGTAATCTCTCAGATACTCTTGAACGACTCTCCCGACAGGTCCGCAAACGTCAGTATTTTAAAAGCTCGGCCGTGTCGGCAGTGGCGCAGCAGCGAGGCTCGCTCGTTGTCATTATCTCAATTCTGGTATTGCTCGAATGTTATATGGCTATGGTTGCCCCAAGATTGGTACTTGATGGGCTGCAGAGCGAAGTTGGATGGCAGGTGTGGCAGGTCTGTATTGCTCTCGTCATAGTTGGCTTTGTTTGGGCCCGTAGAGTAACGAGTATTAAGGTGTAGAGATGGATGCAGGAGTGTGGCTTAACATCGCTGGAGTCGTGATTGGCTGCGCGTCAACAGGGACTCTGATTGGATTAGTGACCTCTCGCTACCAGACAGCCCGAATGCTCACGAGCCTTGGTGGCAACACTCGACTACATCGAGGGGAACGTGAAACGGCATCTCCAACCACTCGTCGTGGCGTTGATGTAAGTAGAATGAGCGAGGCAATACGGCAGGGCGTAAACGCGCAGAGTCGTCGGGATACGCTTAAGGATGAGTTGTTCCGCGCGGGTTTTTTTTCCGAGGAGGCTCAAGCCCGTTACATTACATGGCGTAGAGTAGGAGGCCTCGCGGGTTGCGCGCTAGGGCTGGCGTGCGGTGTGGTCGCTGGTGGCTGGTTGATGATCGTTAGCGGAGTGCTCGGTTTAGCCGTTGGGATCCATGCACCTCGGTCATACATTCAGCGAGTCTCAGAGCGCCGGGCTGAAGAGATCATGTTCTATCTGCCCCTCGTCATTGAGCAGCTGGTGATTGGTGTGAGTAGCTCCCTTGATGTGGGGCCATGCTTGAAATGGATCGTCGCTATGGCGGATGAGAGAGACTCTCACAACCCAGTGACAGAGTTATTGAGATACGCCCAGTTGTACATGAAATCAGGGGTGTCGATGGAGGAGGCCTTGATAGAGGTGGGACGCCTCTCTGGTCACACTGAATTGAAGCACGTGTTTATGTCGTTATCGCAAGTGGCGAAACATGGAGGAGAGATCATTCGACAATTACAGGAATTAGCTAACGCGGTGGCGGCTCAACGTGAGGCTCGAGTGGAGGGGAAGATTCGAAAACTGGAGCTGAAAGCCACAGGCCCCGTCGCGTTGGTATTTGCCTCATTTATGGGCATCCTCATGGTTGGGTTGGGTACCCAGTTGGGGGGATTGTTTCGCTAGTGATTACATTGTGCAACGAGCTTCTTGAGTTGTGGCGCAAACTGGCGAGGGCGCGCAACGGGATCATGCATATCCACCCAGTTACACTGAGGAGTTGTTTTTTGACCCCTGACAAGCCTGATACCCCAGGCCGGCCTTTGCAGCCAAAAAAAAGTGGAGCTCCAGCCGTGAGTTGCCCCTGCGTTGAGTAACATCAGGAGGCAGCTATACTAGAAGCATGCTTAAGGCCTCACCTACAGCTTCCACAAGTGACAACTCGCAAGGAGTAAAGCAGTGCTCTCCAGGGGGCAACCTGAACCTTCTGATCAGCCCCTCCGTGCAAAGTCAGAGGGAGATTAAGAACGCGCGAGTAGAGGATCGCGAATTCGCATACATCTTGGGAGCTTGGTGTGCGCACACTGAAGTAGGAACTCCGAACCAAAATCGTCTCACGTTCTGTGGGGTTGAAAGCGATCGCGTTGCTCTCGTCGCCCGTTGTTTAGAGGTGTATAGAGAAAAACCATTAGATGTTATTCCGGTGCAGGTGGTCCAAAGCTCGTGCGCGATGACCCGAGTGCTCGATCGTGGTCTCGCGAGACACATTCATGAGGTCACGGCAAATAATACCCGGGTACCATGGGAGCACCTCATTACCAAAGAGGAGCGCCGCATGTTCCTTCGCGGAATATTTGATCAGGCTGGGTGGGTCTCGTCTGGAGAGTCAGCGGGAATAGGATTCAATAAGGTTCTGGGATACGAGCTCTTGGTCGATGTCGCGCGAGTGAGCGCGTGTTTTGGTATGTATCCACTCCTTAGCAATCATCACATGGCGCAGTTTAGGTTTCTTGATCGCAACGACTGGGAGATTTTTAGGACGTCGATCGGATTGTCTTTAGCCAGGGATGAGCGCGTTTTGGAGATGCTGTGCGCCAAGGAATTTAAAATCAACGCGACATCACTGCAAGATTATCTGGCTGTTATGAGGGCATCAGAGGATTCGACTCTTTCCTACTCGCAGCTGGCCGCTCTGACCGGTGTACCCGCTAACTCTGTGAGGGATTGGTTAAAGCGTGGGCAGGTCCCTCGTTCAGCGAGGCGGTATTACAGCTTACAGGAGGCTACGGCAGGGTGGCCGGATCCCGATTCGATTGGACGATTATTCCGAAAAGAGGGCCTCTCATCGGCAGAGGCGCGTAGATTGGCGGGTAGCGGGGAGCATTTTTAGAGTTTCGCGCCTCGAGGTGCTTTCTTCGGTGTCTCGGTATACCCGCTGGCTGCCTCCGTGAAGAGATCGTGGATTGGTAGCGCCCGGGCGAGTTGTAGGGGGGGCTGGATTAATAATAAAAAAGCCCCACTCCCTTTGAGGGGAGCGGGGCTTTAAAGGTTTCTGAACGTTCCTCCTGGGCCGAGGCTTAGGAGGAAAATTTCGTCAGTGACGAAATTACATCATGCCGCCCATTCCACCCATTCCGCCCATTCCGCCCATGCCGCCGGCTGGAGCTGCTGACTCCTCCTTTGGCTTATCGGCGATCAAGGCCTCAGTGGTGAGCATTAAGCCGGCTACAGAAGCGGCGTTCTGCAGAGCAGTGCGCACTACCTTAGTCGGATCGATGATCCCAGCCTTTACCATATCTTCGTACTCGTCAGTCGCAGCGTTGTAACCGAAGTTACCCTTGTTGCTACGAACCTTCTCGATTACGACTGCTGGCTCAGCGCCTGCATTCGTAGCGATCTGGCGAAGCGGAGCCTCAAGAGCTTGGCGAACGATTTTAACACCGAACGTTTGCTCTTCGTCATCCAGCTTCAAAGCGTCAAGCTTCTCGATGGTACGAATGAGGGCAACTCCACCGCCAGGAACGATACCTTCCTCAACGGCAGCGCGGGTCGCGTGGAGGGCATCCTCTACACGAGCCTTCTTCTCTTTCATCTCCACCTCAGTAGCGGCACCTACATGGATAACCGCTACACCGCCTACGAGCTTGGCGAGACGCTCTTGGAGCTTCTCACGATCGTAGTCGGAGGTTGTCGTCTCGATCTGAGCGCGAATCTGTCCAACGCGAGCCTTGATGTCAGCGTCAGCACCCTTGCCGTCGATGACAGTTGTGTTGTCCTTGTCAACAACAATGCGCTTGGCCTTACCGAGATCCTGGAGCGTGATGTTCTCAAGCTTCAAGCCGAGATCCTCGGTGATGCACTTTCCGCCTGTGAGGACCGCGATGTCTTCAAGCATCGCCTTACGACGATCGCCGAAGCCTGGAGCCTTCACAGCGCACACATTCAATGTGCCGCGAATCTTGTTTACTACGAGAGTCGCGAGCGCCTCGCCCTCTACCTCTTCAGCGATGATGAGGAGTGGACGGCCAGCCTTAGCGACCTGCTCAAGAACAGGAAGGAGATCCTTCATGCTTGAGATCTTCTTCTCGTTAATCAAAACGAGCGCGTTGTCGAGCTCAGCTTCCATTCTCTCAGCGTTCGTTACGAAGTATGGAGAAAGGTAGCCACGGTCGAACTGCATGCCCTCAACAACCTCGAGGGTTGTCTCAAGGCCCTTTGCCTCTTCAACAGTGATGACGCCTTCCTTACCCACCTTTTCCATCGCCTCAGCGATGATTCCGCCGATCTCTCTGTCAGCATTCGCCGAGATGGTTCCAACCTGAGCGATCTCCTCCTTACCCTTGGTGGAGCGGCTCATGCTTTTCAACGTATCAACGGCGGTCTTTACCGCGGCGTCGATACCACGCTTGAGCGACATCGGATCGTGTCCAGCGGCAACGAGTTTCAAACCCTCGCGGTAAATCGCGTCGGCAAGCACTGTCGCTGTTGTGGTTCCGTCTCCGGCGATATCCGAGGTCTTGGAAGCAACTTCCTTAACCATCTGAGCGCCCATATCCTCGAAACCATCGAGCTCGATCTCCTTCGCTACCGTTACGCCGTCCTTAGTTACGGTTGGAGCGCCAAAGCTCTTCTTGATTACTACAACGCGACCTTTAGGTCCCATTGTAACGCGAACTGCATCAGCCAACTTCTTAACGCCTTTGAGGATCTCCTCGCGCGCCTCGAAGCCAAACTCTAATATTTTAGCCATTGTTATATCCTTTCTTAAAAAAGAGTGTGTTTAACTCGGAATTAAAGAACCACGCCGAGAACGTCATCCTCGCGCATGATCAAAACCTCAGCGCCATCGACCTTAACCTCGGTGCCGCTGTACTTGCCAAAGAGGATCTCATCGCCTTCTTTGACATCAACCGGTGTAACGGTTCCATCTTCGCGAACCTTACCCTTGCCGACCGCGATTACACGGCCCCTCTGAGGACGCTCTTGAGCGTTATCAGGAAGGATGATTCCACCACTTGATTTCTCTTCTGGAGCGAGACGCTCTACGATGATGCGGTCTTGCAACGGCCGAATCTTGTTCTTTTTGCTGCTCATTTTTACCTCCGAATGTAGAAAAGGTTGGGGCAATGTTTGCAACGGTTTACCCCCACACGCCTTTACTTACTCTTTGTGTCAACACCCTCGCATGTATCCGACTCCGATAAGAGCCTGGTGACATGACCCCGAGTGGGGCCGGAATCGCTTCCGCGAGAAGCTGGCAGAGCATACCCTAACTAGTAGGATAGACAATGCGAGCCGGTGCGCGTTCTGTTTATGCGCATCGGTCCGCCCCATTTCAAGGGGCGCAGGTATTTTTGTTGGGTTTTAAGGTGTTTTCCCTGACTGGCATCAGGTTGGGTGGGTTTTGTGGACCTTACCCCCTAAAAAAGGGTATAGTTTCGGTCCTCCAACCCATGACTATAGGGACTTATGACCGTGTCAGGCCTAAGCGCAGTGAGTACAGCTGAAAAGACCGTGAACGTAACATCCGCACACATGTCACACACAATTTCGACCCTGCTGGAGATGGCCCTCGAGGAGGGAACCCTTCCTGGTGGAGTCCTGTTCGCTTCGAGGGCTGGCATACCATTGGTATCACTGGCGTTTGGCTCAAAGCTCCCGCGCGGAGATGAGGATTCAGAGAAACTTCATGGGGAAATGACGGTTGATACCGTTTTCGATCTCGGAGGGCTCACGGAATCGATCTGTACAGCGACTCTTTTGATGAGGCTAGCCTCCGCGGGAAAAATAGGCGCACATGATCGCGCCTCCCGATTTCTACAAGCGCTGGGTGTGGGGCAGAAGTCATCGATGACTTTGGCGCACCTTCTATCTCATTCGGCGGGTTTCCCGACGGGAATCTCTGAGTACGAGGATCTGGTGAAGGCCAATGCGGGCCCTCGCCCGGGG
>JAFMIS010000073.1 GCA_017853915.1 bacterium | reverse complement strand
AGCCTCTGCGACTGGAACATCAACCGTGTCCGGCTGTGGTGTTCCATCCTCTTGTTCCTCCGACTGCCCTTGAGCCTCTCCAGGCTCTTTCACCAACGCCTTTAGATCGTTGATCGAAGGTAGCGCCGAGAGTGAGGGAAGCCCGAATACCTGCAGAAACTCCTCGGTCGTACCATACAGGGCAGGCTGCCCCACCGAAGCCTGGTATCCTAGTATCTTTATGAGCTTGCGTTCAAGAAGCGTCTTCAATGTAGGAGCAACATCAACGCTACGAATCTTGTCTATTTCGCTCTTAACGACAGGTTGTTGGTAGGCAATAACCGCCAGAGTCTCAAGCGCCGCCTGAGAGAGCTTGCGCGGCTTGACCGCCATAAGCTGCCGAACATACTCCGCAAATATCGGCTTTGTCCGCAGCTGGAGCTTCTCGGACACAACCACAAGTTCAATCCCTCTTTGCTCTCCAGCCAGAGCGGCTTGCAGTCTATCCGCCAACGCCAAAATCTCAGCTTTAGTCGTGCCAAGGATCTCCTGAATCCGCCCAATTGAGAGGGGGTCTCCATTTGCGAGCAAAAGGGCTTCAAGCAGGGCCACCCTCTCCGTTTCGGAGAGAACTCGCTGCGACTCCTGGGTGGTTACCATCTCTTCACCCTGGTTGAGTGTTACACTCTCAAGCATTTGCTCTGTCTGAGTTTCTAGCTTCTCTGTCATCCTTGCACCTACTACCAATTACCTAAGCAGCTTCCACCTCAAGCTCATCCACATTAGCTACCGCCGCCTGTGCTGTCTCAGCGGCATCCGCCAACCGAATGGAGATCTCTGCTCCAGGCCCCTCCTGGGACACCCCGATCATTCGCCGCTTACACAACTCAAGGAGCGCGACGAACATGCCGATCGCTTTACCACGGTCAACCACGTCACCCAAAAGCTTCGAGAACGTTGAAATACCCCCTGCAGCCACAAGTGAATCGACCACCATGCGCATTCTCTCGACCACAGAAACCGAATCAACGGTAATCGAAAAGACGCGCGCTTTCTCTCCAAGCCTTGAGAGAACCGCATGGAAAGCTTGCACCAAAAGTTCAGATTGATGATCCGCGAGAGGAATGAGCGACGGATCCATCTTGACCCCTTTCGATGGGGCAGCAAACACCTCGCTGCCGAGCGTAGGTCGGCTACTCAGATCCCCTGCCGCAGCACGATATGCTTCAAGTTCGCGCAATCTCCTCAGAAGTTCTTCATGCGGATCGACAAGCGCTCCTGTCTCATCGACCACCAACTCAACAGGATCATTGAGCAGCACACTCGCTTTCACTGAGAGAAGTGTCGCGGCTATTACCAGATACTCCGCTGCCACCTCAACATCGTAGTAACGGAGATTCTTGATACACTCCAGATATTGACCTGTAACGTCAGCGAGGGAGACCTTCTCTATCGGCAGCTCGCGCTTCTTCACCAGATGCAGCAGTAGATCAAGAGGACCATCGAACAGCTCCAGCTTGACTTCAAAGAACCGTGAAAACTGCTCGGCATTCGACATAGTATGACCTTTGTGCCCCCTCAAAGGGCTTCTGCAGTACCTATACTCCCTCTTGAGAGGGCCTTCAATCTTGTGAAGCGATGGGGCTCGTGAGGGCTTTTCAATGCATCTCCCGGAGCCTACTTTAAGTTACTTTAAGGACACCTTTTTGTCTATGCTGGTTCGCCATGGCGTGCAAAAGAACTGTGGTAGCCTGGGATACATTGAGTGAGGAGATCTTACCTAGCATCGATATATAGACCCTAAAATCGAGGCTCCTCTCTATAAGCTGCTGCACTCCCTCTCCCTCAGACCCCATCACCAGAACACACTTCTCAGGAAACTCGAAGCTCTCCACAGCCGTAGCGTCAGGAGCAACCATCGCCCCGACAGACCAGGCTCCCGCCTCTTTGAGAACCTCCAGGGCCCTATGTAAATTGGCGACCGGGCACAGTGGGACTAGCTCACTGGCACCAACACTGACCTTCGCTACAACTGGCCCAAGCGGCGCGCCCCGATTCCTAGACCATACCACCGCGGAGATCCCATAGCATTCAGCAGCCCTCAAAATGGCGCCAAAATTCTGCGGATCAAGCACTCCGTCTAGCGCGAGGATACGAACGCTCCGCTCCTCGCGCACCATCCCGACCAGATCATCCAAATCGAGGAACGACCGTGGAGAAACACGCGCGACAACTCCCTGATGCGAATCGGAATGCACCATGCTATCCAGCTCGCGCCGATCACACTCTCGCGCCGGCAAACCCTGCTTCAGCGCACGATCGAGGATCGAATTCTTACGATCCTCTCGTCCTGCTCGCGCCTCATCTTTCTTCTCAGAAATAAAAATTTCCAGGATTCGATCAGGGTAGTATCGCAACAACTCCTCAACGCAATTTCGCCCCATCACGAGATCGGCAGATACACCGTGAGGTCTCGCATGCGCCCGCTGATTACGCGGACTAGGCGACTCTGGCCGTTTTTGTGATGACCGTTTTTTTGATGAATTGTAACGAAAGTCACGACGCGACATACAACCACAACAAGACACCACTTCGGCATGTGGCAGCAAGACCCTCCGGCAGATAAATGGCACCCTTTGACGTCGCGTTATCTATTTGGCTAACCACCCTATCAGCGCTTGCACAGAGATAGGCGTGCCTATTCAACCGCACATCCCGAAACGCCACAGCAGCCTCGTTGGTCGGCCCCATCTCCGCGAGCCCAACAGAGCATCGATCGAAGACCCGGGATAAAATTTGTAAGCACTGAAAATAACGTCTAGTGCTTATTAGACTTACCTCCTATACTGTTGAAACGATTGGCAACCCAGATTGGGGCGTCAATCAACTAAGCTCCTCTACTGGCCAACGTACCCCGCTGCGGCATCTTAGCTGAAAGGGGGACCTACAGAGAGCAGCTTACTAAAGGTAGTTTCAAGCGTTCAGCAAGGTCCTATCCGGTACGAGAATGATGCTTCCGAACAGAAAAATGGATCTCCCAACCGAGCAGAACCACGAGGTTTCCATATCTTCAGAGCCGCATGTCGTAGTTCCCTGCCCAACATGTCGTACAAAATTCGCTGTTGAGGGAAGCCTTGTAGCCTCATTTGAAACCCCCCGCTTCCACTGCTCGCGCTGCGACGCGATCTTTGAGCTTGGCGACCAGTCTTCCAAGTCTATTTCTGATGTCTCCCGGGAGCAACGTTGGGTACTCTCTGACGACGAAGCGACTGCGGCAAACACAACCGCTCTCGCAAAGGACGGACCTCCAGCACTTAATACGAATGACTTCTCACTGGGAGCTGTTGATGCCACTGAGACAATCACTCACGGTGTAACCGAGCGGTCGGGGCTCTCCTTGCTCGGCTGGCGATTCACCTCAAGCGTTACGTCACCCGCAGCAATTACCCGACAAGAGGCTCTGAATAAATCATCCCTTGAAGCTCTTGCGGACAAGCAGCCGCCGGCTGAACCCTTCTCATTATTCGATCCGCCGAGTGAGCCGCTACCAGCATCCACCCCACAAACATCGAGCGTCCAACAAACTCCGGAAATAGCACCCCCTACTCCAACGCCTCGAGCTGCAGCTACGGTGAAAACGAGCGGCGCGAGGGTCGATGGTGTGCCCTCTCCATCGCGCTCAAGCACAGGGCTCGATCGCCGCTCGTCACACTGGCTACAACGCCTTTCAGTTAAGAATCAGAGCTTATTCTTTCTCTCAATGCCTGTTGTAGCGGTCGTCCTGACGCTTCTAGCGACAAGCTATGGGTCGTATATCGCCCCACAGACGAGCGACGCAGTCCTCAATGCGGTAACCCCAAGCTTCATAACTGGATCAACGGCCATACTCCCGCCTCCAGAGCTCTCAGTGCGAGAGGTTTCACTCGAGTTTGCGAAGACTCAGTCACGCGAGAATATCGGAATAGTACGAGGGATTGTTCAGAACTCCTCGCAGGAACAACTCGATGACGTCAGACTCGAGGCCCTTGGATTTAATGCCCGTGGAGAGATTATTGCTCGATCGCAATCTCTTCTGCGCTCAGCCCTTGCCCGCGAACGAGTCTCAGACCTATCTTTAGCAACCGTGAAAAAATTCCAGGAATCCCTGAGTGCTCGCAGCGCTCGCATCGACCCGGGAGAGCGTGTTGCCTTCACAATCGCGCTGCTCGATGGTGAGACGACTGGAAACAAGCAGCCACTTTCACCAGAGACTCTCAGCCAGATCAAATATTTCTCAGCAAGAGTTTTCTCAGTTAAGCGCTAATCTCCTAGGAGACTGCGGCGCATTCTCCGAAGATATCAAAGGAACACTATTGATGCTCGCGGTAGGGAGTCCCATCAACTAAGCAATCTAGCGCTTCTGATCGCTGTCACTCTCTCCCGAGGAGACATCAATGTCAGTGCCCTCTTTATATGAGCGCTTGAAGTTACTAATGGCCTTGCCGAGCCCAGCCCCGAGCTCCGGCAGTTTCCTCGTCCCGAACAGGAGAATAATCAACAATCCTATGATTCCTAACTGCACTGGACTATTTAGCATGAGATGTAACTCCGTAAGGTTTCAATCAAATCTCTCCGGACCCGCGACCCTAGCACCCCAGCTCTGTCACAGACCTAAACCCTTTGGTAACCTTACGCCAACAGATGAGCACCGGCAAGACTACCCCCCTACAGAAATACGACGAATGGACAGGCCTCCTCCTATCTATTCTTATTCATATAGGGCTGTTTTTCTTCATTTTGTCCCGCAAACCTCCAGTTCTACCAAATGTGACAACCATTGACGTAACAATCGAGCCCCTCGTCTCATCTACCCCGAAGAAACAGATCGTCTCTCCTAGCCTTCCCTCCGTGCAGCCACCTGAGGATACGAATAAACTATCTGATGTCGACTCTCGGACTGACATCGAAAAGATTAAACGCGGTGACGGGGGTGGCCTGCCGGGCAAGAAAACAAACAACGAACCCGCGCCCCCCAACCAAACAAACAGGTCGGCCGCCGATCGCCCTCAAGAGACACAGCCAAAGGAGCCGCCACCGAAGGAACCCTCGAAGAACACCGAGCGCAGTCCGGAGAAGCCCGCCCCCACAAATCACAAGCGCGATCTAAATCTCTCGGATCTAAAATTAGATGATGCGACTTTGGCTTTAAAATTTGGCACTACCCCAAAAAAACCGACTCAACAACGAGCTCAGAATCAACAATCCCAAAACCTAGATGAATACCAAGCGTTCTCTCGCCCACCCGGATCTGGAGCAGCGTTTCTGGGAACCGCTGGCATAAACGATCACCTTCCAAATCTCCCCGACGGGGATATTACGTTGCTCAACGCGAAGGCGAATCAATACGCTGGATTCGTTCGACGGGTTGCGGTGCAGGTATTCACTCAGCTTCGCACACAGGGATGGGAAAAACTGAGCGCTGCCGAGCTTCACAGACTGTCTGATTTCACCACGATTGAAGCTGTGATGAGCGCGGATGGTAAATTTTTGGGGGCTCAGATACACGAGAGTTCTGGCAGTACGCCATTCGACGGAGTGGTGAATCAATCGGTGACAAAAGGCGCCTCCGACCCCAATCCGCCTCAGGGCGCACAAGCGAAGGACGGAAAAATTCACTTCATTTTTCGCGCCAGGAGCTGGTCTCAAATGGGAGTCAACCGACGCTCAGGAGCGCCCTCCGAACAGCGCTGGTTGCTCCTCGCAACTGGCCTGGAATGATGTGAAAGCCGATCAGGATTGTCCGGGAGCATTGCGCCCAGAATAGCCTGTTTTTACTCGATAAAATAATCATAATATATAGGCGCTTAGCGCACACATTCGTTAAAGACGCCCATAACTGGTTGTGATAAGGTCGTGTTCGATTTGGGTCGGATATGTCGGAACGGGCTCGTGACAAAGGCAATGATCTCTCCTCCGCACAAGGTCAAGGTGACCTTTCGGATCTGCGCGCGTCCAAGGATCTACATAAAACAAATGATCCTCGTCCGGTAAACGAGGCGGATCTCTCCTCGGCATCGATATCCGCAACCAATATCCTTCGGGCTTCGCCACGACACGATCCTCGCTCTCATAGTCTCCGAAGCACTGTCTTACCTTCTCCGAGCCATGGCGCTGAAAAGCGCGCATCGTCACCATCTGCTCAACCAGCTGGGCCCAACGGGATACTCAAAAACCCCACGTATCAATATACAGGAGGATTCCTCTCCAAGATCATCACCTTCATCGCAAATGTCTTAAAGTTTGTTGAACGTCTCTTTTTGCGCCTTCTCGGCGCCCGCGATCTCGTTGCGCCACAGCACTCGCCCCAATCTCGCCCCATAAACCAAGCTCAATCAACTCATGAGGTAAAGAAGACAGGCGCAAAGGACGGTCGACAGGGAGCCAATCGAATTATCCGCTCCTAATCATCCAGCTTGACTTTGCGTCGGGCCGCCTTAGTCGTCTTGCGAGATCGCTTGGAATCCAATCGTTTTAGCTGACTAGATCGGGTTCTCTTGGTAGCGACTCGAATTTTTGGCCTGCGTAATGCTGTCCGGAGTAGCTCATGCAGCTTCTCTACCGCTACCCTCTTATTAGCCGCCTGAGTTCGATGCTCTTGTACCGTCACCACAATAGCTCCAGCCGCGTCGAGACGAGCGAGCACAGCAGGATGCTGTCCCAAGCGACCTTTTTGCTCCCACGAAAGCGCTCGGGACTGACTGAAATCAAACGAGACGCTGACCTTTGTCTCGACTTTATTCACGTTTTGGCCCCCAGGCCCCCCAGCCCGAGAGAACGAGAATGTGAGCTCTGATTCCGGTATGAAGAGGCGGGAGTGCGTGGTCATATCCCCAGAATTCCACTCTTTTGTGGCACCGTATAGCATGAATTATCGCTTTGCGGCGGTGTTTCGCCACGTCTGATACGAACTATTCGAGTATCCATGAACCAAGTGTTTGTGGGCATGAGTTCCAGTTTGCCCGGAAGCCAAAAAAGCAGTATTACTCACCACGTATACGTTGATGCGTGACGGACGCGTTCTGCCCCCTCGCGCGGTATCCAAGGAAATACATATGGCTAATCAGTCTCGCGATCTCATTATCTTAGGTTCAGGGCCAGGTGGATATGTTGCGGCTATCAGGGCAGCCCAACTCGGTCGTCAGGTGGCGATCATCGAACGCGAGGCTCTCGGTGGCGTGTGCCTCAACTGGGGATGTATCCCCTCAAAGGCGCTTCTTCGGTCTGCCCAGCTCTATAATGACATGAAGCATGCCAGCACCTTTGGATTTGAGACTGGGAAGCTCGGCTTTGATTTTACCAAGATCATCGACCGCTCTCGCGATGTCGCCTCAAAACTCTCCGGCGGCGTGAACTACCTCATGCGCAAGAACAAGATTGAAGTGATCTCAGGAAATGGAGTCCTCGAAAAGGGGAACAAAGTCGTTGTCACGGACTCAAGCAAGAAATCGACAACCTATGAATTCAAAGACATCATCATCGCAACGGGGGCTCGCCCTCGGCCCTTCCCAGGAGTTGATGTGGACGGCTCGGTTATTCACACCTCTCGCACCATCCTTGAGAACAAGAGACTCCCACAAAAGATGCTGATTATCGGAGCGGGCGCGATCGGAATTGAGTTTGCCTACTTCTTCAACTCTCTCGGCGTTCAAGTGACCGTTGTGGAGATGGCTGATCAAATCCTTCCGGTAGAGGACACTGAAGTAGCTCAAACACTGGAAAAGATATTTACGAAGAACGGTATGACGATCCGTGTCGCGACCGGCGTTCAGAACCTTAAGAAAACTGGAAGCGTAGTCTCAGCCACCCTCAAGGGTAAGACAGGCGAAGAGCAGTGGAGTGGTGATGCGTGTTTGGTAGCGATCGGAATCCTGCCTAACACCGAAAATATCGGACTAGAGAAAGTTGGTATTGAACTCAACAGGGGCTTCATCAAGGTCGATGAGCTGATGAGAACAAATATTGCCCATCACTTCGCGATCGGTGATGTCGCTGGTGGTCCAGCGCTCGCGCACAAAGCTAGCCACGAGGGCATCGTCGCGGCTGAAATGGCTGCCGGTAAGTCGAAACACCCTATGCGATATGACAACATCCCGGGCTGCACATACTGTCAACCGCAAGTAGCATCGGTCGGACTGACCGAGCGAGCCGCCAAGGAGAAGGGTATTAAGTATCGCGTAGGCAAGATCCCCTTCTCAGCCATCGGAAAGGCGATAGCAATCGGAGAACAGGATGGGTTTGTAAAGGTAATTATCGATGATCAGGTGGGTGAGGTCCTCGGGGTTCACATTATTCATGCCGAGGCAACTGAGCTGATTTCGGAGGCGGCGATTATCAGATCTCATGAGGGAATAGCGGCGAGCGTTGTCGATACGATTCATCCACATCCGACCCTCTCTGAGTCTGTTATGGAGGCGATGGCGCTAGCGCTTGGAAGACCTATCAACTTTTAACGAAGTGGATCAGGAACGGCCTACCCTCGAGGTCTACGATCTCGGGCGGATCGATTTTGTCAAAGCCCTTGACCTTCAGCGCCAGTACCATCGGCGAGTTATTGATGGCGCGCAGGATGATGTGCTTCTCGTCTGCTCTCATGAGCCCGTCATTACATGTGGCACCTCTACCCTCGATGAACACATCTACTCGTCAGCCGATGAGATCACTCAATCAGGCGCATCGGTTGTAAAGGTCGAGCGAGGCGGAAGCGTAACGTACCATGGCCCCGAGCAAGCAATCATCTATCCAATTATCAACCTACATCACCACCGCACCGATGTTGGGTGGTACATGCGTTCACTCGAAGAGGTAGCGATCCGAACTCTCAGCAGCTACGGGATATCGGGAATACGCGTTCCGGGCAAAACAGGGGTCTGGCTCGATGAAAACTCGAAGATAGCCTTTAGTGGAGTTAGGATCTCTCGTTGGTGCACACTGCACGGGCTATCTCTTACTGTTCTGCCGTGCGCCGATAAGTTTCGCCTGATTAACCCCTGTGGACTCGGAGACATCACAATTACTTCAATCGCCGAACGAACTTCGTCGCCACCATCTGTTCAGGATGTATCAGCTCGCCTCATGACAGATTTTGTTGAGGTCTTTGGCTACGTCCGATAGCACTACCGCCTCGCGGTCTATGGCGGGAGAGCGCGCAGGGGAGCCTCAACGCGGAGCACCTCACTGGCCGGAACCTTCAAGACCGTAAGCAGGCGAACCCCCTCGACACTTCTGATCTCAATCACCTCTGCCTGAGGATACCGAGCCTGGATGATCGCGACTAGATTATGCTTCATCTCCAACACGATAAACGCGACGTCTCGTGGTACATCTGACTCCAACCACGGCTTACTTGGGTCGAGCTGAGTCAGCTTAAGCGGGGCACGGTACCCAGGAGCCAGATAGCGGAGCGTAGAGTTCATATCCCAGCTCATGGGCGGGGTTACCAACACTTCATGATGCGTGTCTCGATACTGCTGCATGGCTTTTCCAAGCGCGGTGAACTCGCCTCCGAACCAGCGCGAGGTGGCATCTCCACGCCCTAAGTATTGACTCGCATTCCACACAATCAGCGGTACAGCACAACACGTAGTGATCCACGTAACTGCGGATTTGCCACGCACGAGGCCTTGAGCGGCCTGTTGCCATGCGTGGAATACAAGCGCCGCGAAGGCAGCCGGCAAGCAGGAAACCAATTTAGCGTGCGGAACCTGATTGGGCCTAGCGT
>JAFMIS010000072.1 GCA_017853915.1 bacterium | reverse complement strand
AGTTAGCCAGCGTGCCCGACAAGGACTCTCCTTGCGGCGCCCGGGGATAGCCGTTCACAACTGTGACCTGAGACTGCTTGCCACTATTGTGACGGGCGGCCTAACGCCCCTTATAGTAGTTCTGCTTACTTGCGGAGGCCAAGAGCCGAAATTGTGTTGCGGTAGCGAGCCACATCCTCAGTCTTGAGGTAGTGCAGCATGCGCTTTCTGCGCGAGATGATATCCATCATTCCCTTTCGAGAGTGATGATCCTTTGGAAACTTGCCGAAATGACCGGTAAGTATCTCCAGACGACGGGTCAAGAGGGCGATTTGCACCTCTGGAGAACCGCAGTCCTGGGAATTTCTTTGAAATTGCTTAACCACCTCAGAGGGGTCCTTGGCCGACAGCTTTAACGTACCTACCTCGAGGTCTTCAGCCTTTACATCTCCAAATTTTTGCTCTGTACCAGCAGCACCTGCGCTTGAGGAATTCATCCAACGCTCCTAATTATTCAACATTTTCAAGCAGGTATCGGCCCTACTGGCCGCGACTCCCTGCATATA
Organism: bacterium; assembly: GCA_017853915.1. Lineage (GTDB taxonomy): Bacteria > Bdellovibrionota_C > UBA2361 > UBA2361 > OMII01 > OMII01. The sequence continues at coordinate 9,197 of JAFMIS010000072.1, read as the reverse complement.
CTCTTATGCTTTCGCAAATACTCGCAGGGAGGCTATCAATCCCGCTTGAAAAAGTCAAAGTGCCCACGAACACCATCTCTAAGGGTGCGGCGATTACACGCCCTGGTCGGCGGCCCGATGGTGCGGGGCTATGCCTCTCTCCGATGATTCAATAAAGCCCACAAAGGCTAGCCCGCGCGAGTTGTCTCCCACGAGTGTGCGGGCTATCGCGACGCGCTCCTTGAATACCTTCCCCTCGCCCTCAGTGCCCACTGGGGTAAAAACTACCCGGTACGCCTCGCGCAGTACCCCGAGGTCGTCCCGATTGCCACCGTTTCGCTCAAGCCCGACTCGATTGAGTCCTTGAACTGAAGCTCGGTCTCCCTGAGCCATGCAGTATGGCGGGATATCCTGCGCTACCATCGCCCCTGCCCCTATCATAGCCACGCTTCCGAGCCGAACAAATTGGTGAATACCGCTCAAGCCGCCGATAATCACCCCATCTTCTACAGTCACGTGGCCAGCGAGCGCGGCGCCGTTAGCTACAACGCACCGATTTGCCACTCGACAATCGTGCCCGACATGGGTGTTGGCCATAAAGAGATTCTGGTCACCGATCGACGTGAGCATCCCGCCTCCGCTTGTCCCAGGCTGAAGGGTGACGTTCTCTCGAATGATGTTGCGACTCCCAATGCGGAGTTCGCTCGGCTCGCCGCGATACTTAAGATCCTGCGGCGGCGCTCCCACAGACGCAAATTGATAAATAGTGTTCTCGTCTCCAAGGGTGGTGTGTCCATCGAGAACCACATGAGGACCAATCCGATTGTCTCTGCCGAGGCGTACATGCGCACCGATGATCGAGTACGGCCCTACTGAGGTCCCCTCACCGAGTACGGCGCCTGCCGCGATGATAGCAGTTGGATGTATGAGGGGTGTCACGTTGGTCATGGTGCTTAGGCTGCCGCTGCTGAGATGGTTCCGGACGCGACCACCTTGCCATCGACCGTTACGTCCCCTTCCATTACCCACAGAGGGTTTCTCTTGCGCACGCTGCGCATGCTGATGCGGATCGAGTCTCCAGGGAGGACCATTTTTTTCCATTTAAAATTGTCTGCTCCAACGAGGTACAGGTTCTTCTCCTTGAGTAGAACCGGCTCGGAATAACGAGCAAAAACAGCCGCAGCCTGAGCCATCGCCTCACAGATTAAAACCCCTGGCATGACAGGATTGTTGGGGAAATGCCCCTGAAAGAACCCCTCGTTCATCGTCACATTCTTCATCGCGATGATGTACTGGTCCGGCACGAGATCGAGGATCTTATCGATAAGAAGGAATGGGTAGCGATGGGGCAACCACTTCTGAATCTCCAAAATATCCATCGTTACCGGTGTGTGTTGCTCTGCGGCCATACTTTCTCCTCCCATGGGCCTCCTAAAGATCCAATTTCTTTTTATCAAGTGCCTCAATAATCTGCGGCGTAATGTCAATTCGTGATGAAGCAAAGACCACTGACTGCTTATCCTTCTCAAAAACGAACAAATATCCACGATCCTTCGATAAATCCTTCACGATCTCCGTTATCTGCTCAAGAACCTTGCCAATCTCCTTATCATTGGCTCGCGCAAGCTCCTCTTGAATATCCTGATAGGAGCGCTGCATATCTACCTGCTTTTTGCCGAGCGCCTCTCGTCGCTGCTCCATCGCGGAGCTCGACAAAATAGAGGACTGCTTCTCAAGGTCAGCGGCCTGCTTGTCAAAATCATTCTTTAGGCTCGCTACTCGCAGCTTGGCCTTGTTAATCTGCTGTTCAAGATTGCTCCGGGCCGCTTTGCCGATTATTGATTCGTTGATAACTCGTTGCACGTCCACAATAGCGATCTGCTCATGTTCCGAGGCCATGGAGAGCGGGGCCATACAAACCGAGACGCTGCAGGCTACAAGCAAGCGAATGAGAGCGATGTAAGTCTTCATAATAGTAGGTGTCTAGCGGTTTCCCAGCACTTGTCGAATCCCGGCACATTCCCCCTTGGGTCGGCCAAGCACACCGAAATGAGCTGGTGGGGCTCTAGACTAACCCCTTGAGGTGACATTTGTCGAGAGCCCGGCCGGGGGAGTCTAGGGCACCAACGTGAGCGCGACCTCGCTCCGTGGGCATAAGGCCTATACCCCTAATGGAGGATCGGATCCTCGGACTCGAACTGCAGGGAGGACGATTGACGCCGTTTGCCAGTGGAGCTGATACCGAGCGCCTTTTTTAGGGCCTCGAGGCTTGCGGGTTTGAGCCCAGGCGAGAAATCCCCATCTGGCCCGGCGTCGTTCAAGGCGGCCTGGCTGCCTTGAAGCGAATCAACTTCTCGTATTGCGTCCCGTAGCCAGAGAGAAGCGAGCTCTCTCCATTTTCTCTGGTCAGCAGGAGATGGCTTGTGCTGACTAGTGAGCAGAGCAGAGAGGCTCAAGTAATAGAGGATCTTCCAACGCACGATCGTGACATCACCCGAAGCAAAAAATTGGAGCGCCCGCTGGAGGGTAAGAGTGGCTTCCTCAAACATCTCTGACATGCCACCCTTGCCAACCTCAATCATCGCGAGACCAGTAAGGGCATCCACCAGAGCGACATCATATTCAAGACCGAGACGATCGAAACATTCGCGAGCTTGGGCGGTGTGTTTCAGAGCCGTGACGTTTCGCTTCAGCATGACGTTCAGTTGTGCTTCAATCACGTGCAGTCGAGCCTCAATGCGTAGCGCCTCATGGGAACTCCCAAAAGGTTGCAAGGCTTCGCGCGCCCGCGCCAAGGTTGCTTCACACTTCCGAATAGTCGATGGAGATATAGAGCCATGCTGGGTCATATCCTTCATTACGAGCGCCTGTACGAGAAGCGCTCGTCGTTCGCTTGCCTGACAGAACGCGTTTCTGCGGTCATCGAGTTGTATCGCCCGACTCCATGCTGTGCACGCGCGAGCCCATTCACCGAGCCGGGCGTGACATGACCCAACCGTCGAAGCTGCCTGCGACTGAGAGCTCACCATATCGAGCTTATCGAATAGCTCCTCGCACTGTTCGGCCGACGCAAGAGCCGCGTTGATATCTCCAGTAATCTGTTGGGCCGCGGCGACGTTGAGTCCCATCGATCCTACTCCAACCTCCGACCCAAGAGCCTCCGATAGGGCCTCGCAGCGAAGTTTTGCCTCGTCGCGATTACCCGAGATGAGCGAGGCCTGGAAGAGACCTGCTCGAGCCAGGAGCTTGCCATGGAGAAAGCCTCCCCTTTCCGCGACTCGCAGAGCATTCGATAAATACCGTTCCGCGACAGAGTTGTATCCCCGATCGAGCGCGTTTGATCCGAGCAGAAACAGAACCTCGAAAGAGCCAGCCAAGAATTCGTTATCCTGAAAGAGTTGCTCGGCTTTCATAAGAGCCTCCTCGCACGCCTCTGGATTACGCCGAGCTATCGCCAATTCAGCGAGCGCTCGCGCTACACCGCCAAAAGCCATCGCCTCTCGGCGCAGGTCATTGGAGTCTACAGAATCTGGGTTGAGCGCTCGATGGATCTGAAATACGAGTCTCGAAACGTCGAAGGCGAGGGACGGTCGAATCGACGGGAACCGAGGGTCTCCTCGTACTATCTGAATCAGACCCAGGGCCGCCTGCGGATCGCTGTTAGGCGCGTGGAGGTAACTCTTGGAGAGTTCGACAGCGAGGATACACTGTAATTCTATAGCTCCCTCATTTGAACATCTTTGGAGCTCTACACTTAAGACCTGTCTGGCTCGCAGGAGTGACGATTCCGGTAATGAGCCCATGGCAACACACACTGCCAGGGCGCGGGCCAGTAGAAGAGCGATGCGAGCCCTGTCACTCAGAGAATGCCCCTTGTGATGAATCTCAATATAGAGAGCCTCCAGGGTCTGAATAGCGTTGGTCTGGGCCCCCTCGACCATTAAGCGACATAACGCCTCATATCCGCGAAAAAGACGCTCCCGACCGTCCCCCTCCACCATTGACGAAACCTGCCGAGCTAGGTCTTGAGCGAGAAGAAAATTCCCTGAGTCAATCAAGAGCTCGAGGGCCTCCACTACATTCCAACTCGGAGCGGAATCGGGTCGCGGCCCGCGCAGGGTCTCCACGATCTCAGCGAGGCTTTCGCGATCAAGGTCAGAGACAACCATATTCTGATTGTTACGCCCTGCTCGTGTCATGCCACCTCCTGTCGGTTTTTCTGAGGGCATTTTGCGGGGGTGTCCTGAAACGTCACGACAAGGTCACACAATTCAGCGCTCTCCTCCGCGCGAGATTCGGATTCAAGCTGCACGAGCCATGCCGTTGGGGCGATGGCTCCGAGCGAACTCAGCTCCGCGCGTACGAATGAATTGGCGCGACTAGTGCCAACAACGAGTATGGGACAGCGAAGGCGATGGGCATACGATCGAACATTAAACCCCTTTGAACCGAGCCGTAGGGGTAATCCGAAAGGAAGTCGGCGCTCGATCGCGTCTACCCAACGCTGCCAGGCCGAGGGGTGCGGCCGCAACGTAGAGTCAACAACAACAAGGGAGCGCGCCAACTTGGGATTCTCAAGCGCGATATTCTGAATTATCGCTGCTCCCGCTCCGAAACCAACGAAACTAGCTTGGCGCACCTTGAGTGACTCCAGCGTAGCCTCGAATACTCGACTCAGCTCGGCCCAGTTCTCATCAGAGACGGCTTGGCAGCGCAGGAGGATGGTGCGCGCCCTGTGGCTCAATCGCTCGGCCAGATCCTGCGCCAAATCTCCGTACTGGTCGGAATCAATAACAGCGACAAAGCAACGGCCGGAACCCTGGTCCGACAAAACCTCAATGCTGTCCGATGCCTTCTTCATTGATTCCATACGCATGCTCAAGGTACAGAAACCCGCCGGCTTAGTCTACAGAGCTAACTACCTAATCTTGCCCAGGGTTCTAAGTCTCGTCAGCCGCTCATCAGTTGTCTTTGAGAGCACGTGCGCGAATCAGGAGTTGAATTCAGAAAAACGGCAAGGCTGAGTTTGTTAACCTACGCGGCTCGTGTAAGGTGGGGCGGTTGTCCTCGGTGTTGTAGATAGACAGCAATTATGGTGCTCTGCAAATAGAGTGAGATGATGTGATGGCCTCGGTGAAGAACTCTATAGGGATGCAGGTGACGCGACGCCCAGTGACAATCGGCAGTGTGAATCAGGCACTCAGCAATCTCCCTAGATTTTCAAGACAGATGGTGCCTCACCATGTACCTGAACTAATCGTCTCGAGTTTCGCGCGCATGGTGATATGAGCGATACATCATCCCGCCAGTTATCTCCGGGCCCCTTTCCTTATCGCGCTGAGGATGATGCATCCGGGGCACATGAAGAAGGACCACTTCGACACCTTGAGTGCGCTTGTTATGAGCGTTGTTTGGCTCTCGCAGCGGCTCTCGATTGGGAGAGTTTTGACTGTGATGGATGCTCTCAGGAGATTAATGATGTCCTGGTGTGGAGAGCGGCGCAGAGTACGCGAAAGGACAAGGTCGCTCGCGCGATCTGTGGCTCCCATCAAATAAGAACTATCGAGAGCACTACCAGCAAGAAGGGGTGACTGCGCGGTTTGGAGTGTCTACTCTTTGACTCCTGTTCCGACTGAGGCGTCTGCTTGAGGTTGAGACGCGAAGCGGGGTAGTCCGATAAACAAGGCGCCACCGAGCATAGCGAGCACGTACGATTTTACTCGAAGGATGAGAGCAACCGCGAGAGCCTGATCGGTCGAGGCCCCAACGGCGTGCAGAAAGAAGAGAAAGGCACCCTCCTGAATTCCGAGCCCTTGAGGTGAGATGGGGATGGCGCCCACAAGAAGGATGAGCGGAACCACCACCATCAGTCCCTGCCAAGGGATATTCATCCAACCCACGGCGTAACCTACCGCAGCGGTGTTGATAACAGTACAAAGATGAAATACGAGTGAGAGAACTAACGCTCGGACCAATAAGACGCGATCCCGCGAGCCCCACACGAGGCCCTCATGTATACGGTCGCATACCACCGTGATTTGAGAGGGAAGCCGTGCTCTCCTTGCGAGTCGTGAAAGTACCCCTGAGAAGAGTATCCACGTGCCTAGAGCGCAGCCGATAGATAACATGACTACCGCCAACCGAATCTGAGGGGTAACGATATCACTTGCGATGACCGCTACCACGGAGATCGCCAGCATCGCCACTATGCCAGTGTAGCGTTCAAGGAAGGTTGCTGAGACCGCGTGCGCCCGGTCAACCGATGGCCCGACATAGAGGCTCCTTACGACATCTCCACCAATAAACGACGGAGTGAAAACGTTGAAAAAGTAACCAACCACGTAGAGACGTGTGAGGTGTAGAAAGGAGGCTTCGATACGCAGCTGTCGAAGGAAGAGTCGCCACTTTGCTACACTAATCGAGACGAGTACCCCCGATAAGACTACAAGAACACCGATATCTTTAAGTGAGATCGCTCCAAGCGCGTTCATGACGCCCCGGGCATCAACGTATCGGGCGACGCACGCCAAGAGCGCGATCGCCATCAAGGCCTGGAGACCTCGCTTCCTCCACGACGCGGCTGTCATCGATGCTCCTTCATATCTCCGAGGAGCTGTAGCTCGGCGATAGACCAATCAAGCGCTGGATCGCTACCGAGATTCGTGAAGGTGAGGGAGCGAACCTCCAGCGGTTGGAACCGCACTTCAAAGCCGCCCTCCCCCCAGCCAAGGTAACGAATTCCTCGGTACTCCCCGGGAGAGAGAAGCGTTGTCGTGGACCCATCAGCTAGTGTCGCCTCAATCGAGAGGGATTTAGCGAGGTCACGCTGCCACAAGCCGAAATTCTGACGCAGTCCATCGATTAAAACCCCCGGAGCGATGGAGAGTATGAATTTCTGCCCCGGCACCTGCGGCTTTCCGGTGCCCCAACGAGTCGTCCTATCTCCATCAAAGGCACCCTGAGGACGCTGAGACCCCTCAGCCGACGCGCTCTCTATTACGGATGATGGAAGGACCGATGTGTCCGGGAAGAGGCGCCGCAGAGTGTGGAATAGGACATAGTTGCCTACGCGCGTCTCAGAAAAAGAGAGGCCTGCCTTTGCCATCGCGGGTCTAATAATCGAGGCTTCGCTCTGAACTAACACGAGAGGCAGGAGATCATGAGGAGTATCGCCCGAATTCTGGTACTCAGGAATGCGTATCTGATCGGGTTCGGCTAGCATGACGAACGTGACTCGCTCATGTGTCTCAAACGCGAGGCGATAGCCGATCCAATAGTTCGTGCGGATCTTTGTGATGCCGAGGGAGTCTAGCGTCTCAATCAACGGCCCATGATCACGAGCGACCCGTTGCCCAGCGTACACAACCGGCTCCCCAGCCGTGGCTCGCTCCGGATAGTAACTCGACACGATATGAAAGGTGATAACGGCGGCGACAAAAACCAGGCTCGCCAGCTTAGACAGCCGCGCCAGATACTCGTAGCATACCCCTAAGAGAATGAAGAGACCAACGTAGAGCGGAAGGAGATACCGGGGGGCCTGAACGAGCCATCCATATGAGCTGAGCGCGAATATAAGGCAACAGGAGACGCAGAAGAGCGAGATAAGCTCAACTGGATTTCGGCGGTCGAGACGCCCTATAAACAACGCAAGTTCGGCTTTCAGGCGCACGAGCCCGACAATAGCGATTGGAGCAACGTAAAGGCTGTAGGCCGCAATCATCGCACCGGGAAATGCGGGTTCCTTTTGCCAGAATCTGCGGGCGCCCACGAGCATCGGCAAAGCGGTGAACCGAAGCCCATCGAGGTGCTCACGAAACACCTCGTACTTCGAGAGACTAAACATCCCTGCGGAGGGAAATCCATGCTTGATATTGTACAACCAATACGGAATTCCGCCGATAAGAAACGAGGCGAGACCTGTCAGGACAATCGTGAGGAATCGGAGAAAGCGATTGGAACCGGCCGCTGTTGGAAGATCGGTTTGGATCGGCCGGCCGATCGTGTGAATCAGTGAGCAGAGCGCAATTGGGATCATAAAGTACGCGATCTGATTATTGACCCACCACCCTACTCCCAGAATGAATCCGATCGCGGCTGGATATCGAAGCTTCTCCGCGGGCTTCTGGTACCACAGGGCGGTTATGAGGAGGGCCAGTGTTCCCAATACCACCACCTCAATGAACCCCCCGCGGGCCTTGCTGCTCCAAACGACGAGCGCTGGTGGAGGGACTGCCGTGAGCAGCGCGGCAACAGCGCCGCATCTCGTGCTCATCACGGTTCGCCCCAACAGATAGACCAATGGAATTAAAACCAGAGAAAAGGTTAGTGGAACGAGCTGGAGGGTCATTGGGCTCATCCCAAATATGAAAAATGAGATGCTCGCAATGAGCGCCTCAAGTGAGCCCATATAATGCTGTCCGTAGTAGAAGACAGGAATGTTTCGTCCCTCTAGAATATGTTTGCCCATCAAACCGACGATCGCCTCGTCTCCATCGATCGTCCCTGAAACAGCCCAGATGAAGTCTAATCGGAGCAAGAGAGCGATAGTAATCGCCGCAATTAGGAAGAATACCTCGCTGGCTGAGAAGAGGCGGGTATGAGAGTGACCCTCGATTGGGGGCCGGCCTGAGGAACGTGAGAGGAGATCCCGAGCGACTGACATACTAGTAAGGTTCCTACCCCGCGTTACCAGCGCGTTGAGCGAGTGAATTTTCGACCTGTGGAGATGGATGGGGAATCTTTCCACCTCGAGAGGTCTGAGTGAGTAGCGCTCCCGCGTATCGATACGCCTCGAGAGTCAGCTTTCCAGTCCGCTCCCACGAATATTTACGGGCGTGCGCATGCCCAGCGCATGACAATCGCTCGGATAGAGCGGGGTCGTTGAGTATCGAAAGAACTGCTGTTGCTCCCCCAATAGAGTCCTCAGGGTTGAAGAGCAACCCGGTATCTCCTAAGACCTCAGGGAGAGCTCCGCGGTCGGAACTGACAACAGGAACTCCAGCAGCTGAGGCTTCCAACACCGGCAGACCAAATCCCTCATACAGGCTTGGGAAGAGAAAACACGAACTCTCTGCGTACAGAGAGCGGAGATCGCTCTCTGATACGTAGCCAAGATCAATCGTGTCAGAGGCCATCGCGAAATCCCTCAACGCTGTGTGCAATACCTCTTTCTCTCGCTCGGAGTTTATCTTGCCTGCCAAGACGAGCACTGGGGGAGT
>JAFMIS010000071.1 GCA_017853915.1 bacterium | reverse complement strand
ACCGAATATCTTGACCGCCACATCGCTGCGTACCCCCGCTAGCAGCTCGTTGAAACGCATCTGAATAGGCTGCGTGTATTCATAATTATTACCCGGCACCGCTCTTGTAATCGCCTCAATCTCACTGACTAGTTGCTCCTTGGGCTTGGCGGGATTAGGCCATTCGGCACGCGGTTTCATAATCACATAGACATCCGCGACACTTGGAGGCATCGGATCGGTCGCAATCTCAGCAGTGCCGATCTTCGCGAAAACATGGTTAACCTCAGGAGCAGCTTGCAGAGCCTTTTCAAGTTGGATCTGCATCGAGATAGCTTGACTGAGGGAGGTTCCCGGAATGCGCAGAGCATGCACAGTCATATCACCCTCATCAAGAGCGGGCATAAACTCAGACCCGATGCGGCAGAACGTTATGACACCCAGCATAACCACCACGAGCGACGCGCACACAACGCGCCGCGGAAATAGCAACAGAAAACTTAAGAACCGCTGATATCGCACCTGAAGTTTATCAAACCAGAGCTCGTGCGTATCGCTGGGAGATCGACTCACGAATGCCGCAACGCATGCCGGGACGAACGTAAGCGACAGCACAAAGGCCGCGACCAGAGCCATGAGTACAGTGATGGCCATCGGACGGAACATCTTTCCCTCGACTCCGCCGAGCGTCAGGATTGGGAGATAGACAACCATAATGATCAACTCACCGAACATGGTAGCCTGACGGACCTCACACGCTCCTTGGTAGACCTCCTCGAGCCTCTCCTCTCGTGTTAATTGCCGCCCCGTCAATCGAACCCGATTGCGTATCCTCCGCACGCAGTTCTCGACCAAAATCACGGCGCCGTCGACAATTAGGCCAAAATCAAGCGCGCCCAGACTCATCAAATTAGCGCTAATTTTTCCCTGCACCATGCCCCAGATAGTCATGAGCATGGAGAGCGGAATCACTAAGGCCGTAATACACGCCGCCCGCATATCACCGAGGGCAAGAAAGAGAATTACAATCACCAAGATTGCTCCCTCAAATAGATTCCGTCGCACCGTGTTAATTGTCGCGTTAACTAAATCGGCGCGTTTATAAAGTGGTCGCACCACCACGCCGGCAGGAAGAGATCGCTGAATCTCTACAAGTTTCTTACTGACAAGCTCCGAAACCTTCAGCCCGTTCTCACCAATCAACATAAAGACAGTTCCCAGCACTATCTCTGTGCTGTCACCCGTCGCCGCCCCTGTCCGGAGCTCCGCGCCAACCTCCACTCGCGCTATATCTGGTAATCGTATCGGGATACCCTCATGGACCCCTACGACGAGCTGCTCAAGCTCACGGTAATCTCCGATCTGCGCTGGGACTCGCAGCAGAAACTGCTCTCCGTTTCTCTCTATAAAGCCAGCCCCAACATTCGCATTATTAGCAGCTATCGCCCCCGCAATATCATCGAGTGTCAATGCGTATGCCCTAACTCTCTCCAAATATGGAGTAACCACGATCTGTTTTGAAGCACCGCCGATAGAGTTAACCTCCACCACACCGGGTACCGACATAAGCTGCGGCCGAACCACCCAATCCTGTAACTCGCGCAGCTGCTGGAGCGAATACGACCCACGCATCGCTTCGGAATTCTCCACGCTAAACATGAAGATCTCTCCCAGTCCTGTTGAGATAGGACCCATTACTGGGGTGATTCCATCGGGCAATCTGCTCTTGGCCTCTTGCAACCTCTGCGAGACTATCTGCCGAGCAAAGTAAATATCCGTGCCCTCCTTAAAAACCACCGTAACCTGCGACAACCCATAGCGAGAGAGCGACCTCGTATAATCAAGCGCGGGTAAACCCGCGAGGAACAACTCAAGGGGGGCAGTTACACGCCGCTCTACCTCGTAGGGCGAGAATCCCGCTACCTCGGTGTTTATCTGCACCTGCACATTCGTGATATCGGGAACCGCGTCAATTATTAAATTTTTGTACGAAAGAGCTCCTACAAGCGCCAGCAGAGCCGCACATCCGATAATGCCCCTTCGGTAGGCGATCGATACCCTAATGATCCAATTAAACATCGCAGCCCCGATTAGTGATCATGAGACGCTCCTGCTTTTAGGATGTCCGCCTTTACGATAAATGAGTTGCGAGTCACGTACTCATCTCCCGGCGCTAGTCCCGCGGAAACCTCGCTCCACTCCTCATTTGACCGACCAACCGTCACGGGCTGGGCCTCGTATATGTCCCCTACCCTGCGAAAAACCACGCGCCACGTGTGAAGCCCCTGAAGAGCCTCGGTTCTCACAGCGGTTGGCACCGACGTTTCCGAAACTATCAGATCCCCAGTAACAAACATGCCCGGCACGAACGCTCCTTTTGAGTTCTCAAGAGAGACTCGCACCAGCTGCGCCTGTGTCCTCTCATCAGCGTAGGGAGCGATATACATAACCGGCCCTGAAACCCCATGCTGAGAATGGGGCGACATCACCTCAACGATCTGCCCCACATGCACCGAGTCGCGATCAGTGAGTGGGAGATAAAAATCAGCCCAAACCTCACTCAGATCCGCGATCACATACACCCACTGATTTTCCGCCACGTATTCGCCTACGATGAGATGCCCCTGTACAACCGTGCCGGAGATCTGCGCCCGAAGCTCAAACGGCTGAAGGCTCTGATTGCTCTCAACCACAGCCATAACCTCGCCCTTCGTGACCGAATCACCGATATGCTTGCGGCCCTCGCGAACTACCCCCGCAAAACGCGGGATGACGTGGGCGATCCTGTGTTCGCTAGGAACAATCCGCCCACGGATACGAATCGAATTTTTTATTATCTGCGGCCCCGCTTTCTCCACCGATATGCCACTCGCTGCGGCTTCGCGCTCAGGGATCTCAGTTCGCCCCTCATACGAGGAGTAGCTCCAGCGATAGGTAGCTCCACGATACTGTGCCTCGATCGAGACATCGAAGGAGTGCGGCTCCGCAATATCATGCGGGCTCACCAGGTAACCCTCGGCCGGCTCACACGTGAAGGTATCATCACGCCCTCCAAGTCTGCTCAGCTTGATTGATACAGACACATCCCCCGGTGGAATCGCCTTACCCTCGCTGGACGGGTATACTCGAAGACGAGCTGACTCACCGATGTCGACTATCCCGACCTCAAGCAGCAGGGACGCTTCCCCAAAGAGCCGTCCACCGTGCGGTCCCCGCGCGTCATCCGAGTGTTTTATGTCGTGAGTGTGTTCGTGCTCCGCCGCGTCATGAGTCCTACACCCCGCACAGAGCAGTGCTACTATGAGCGCCCTCATGAGGAACCTCTTGAATCTCTTTGACACTTAAACCTCCTCTCCTATCAAAACTGACAACTGGGCCCTCATCGACACGGCGGATGCCACTAACCCTAGGTGCGTCATGCGAGCTTCGTTAAGCGCTCGCAACGCCTGCCAAACCTGCGCCACTCCACCCTGCCCTTGCTGGAACAGGCGCTCCTCAGACTTCAACGCGCGTTTAAACGCGCCAACCACGTGGACACCATACATATCAACCTGCTTTTGAAGCCTTACAGAAGCCTCACGCAAGTTTCTAACTTGAGACTCCAGTCCTCCTTGAGCGAGGAATTCTCGCTGCTTTTCCGCCGCCCGTTCCTCCGCTTCAGCCCTCATATTCTCGCCCTGATTTCTGTTCCATAGAGGAAGAGGAACTGTAAGTCCAAAACCAACGAAATCGCCCCCGTCATTGGTGTGCTGATACACGACTCGAGGCGACATGACCGGAAAAGCGTCCATGCGACTGAGCTCCACTTGTTCGCGGGCCAATCTACGCCGCAAATCAGTTCGAGAGGCCTCACTCACATCACTCGCGCGTGCTTTCTGCACCAAAACATCTTCTGCTGGGAGCGGTGCAAACAGAGGCGGTGATTCGGCTGTAACACGACACTCTGTACCAACAAGAACGCTCAGCTCCGAACGCGAGGTTGACACGGTCGCCGCGACACCCTCTCTCAAAGCCTCAAGCCTGTATCGTTCGGCCTCAAACAAGGCCCCCGCTCCCTCAGATAACAATCCCTGTCTGACTCCCTTTTCCACCTGGGCCATGAGAGCCTGCGCTTCTCGGGCGCCCTCGGAGAGTAGTCGCTCTGATTCCTGTGAAACATAGAGATTCGCGTACTGCACGAGCAGTCGTTGATTAAATTCGAGGAGCTTTGCCCTCTTTCCCACATCGCCAACGCTCCTCATCAAGCGGGCCACACGATCACGCTTGCCAAAGTTCGAAAGCCGCAGCGGTTGACTCAGGGCGGCGTTCGTTTGAGCGTCGTTGGCTCCCCCTATATTCATGCGAGTGTACACCTGCTCCGCTGAAACCTCAGGATTAGCGAGGACCTCAAGGTCGAACGCTCTTGCCACCTCCAGCGCGAAGTCGCGATCAATTTCAGTTACCGAGGGACTGTGACTAAGCGCGTAAGCCCGGAGACTCTCAAACGAAAACTTCTCCTCACAATTCCCCAGCGACTGGGCATGAATATCCGCCGCTATGATAACAGCGACGCACCCGCTAAGAGCAGACGCGTTTCGGAGCAAACGAAGCACAACCCTACACATGACACACCCTTTTCTGAGCAGTCGCTCAGGGGATACCGCCGCCCTACGAGATAAACGATATCTTTTGGAGACTCCCGACATAAACCTGGCCGGATAGTACCCGATCTACCCTGAATTGACACGGTCAGAATCTCACAAACAGCCCACCTGCCGTCCACCATCAGGGAGCGGCACCTGAAGTTTCGAAAGTGCGTATCAGCAGGTCATGCGAAGCATTCCTTGCGGTGCGCCCACGATACCCGTATCCTCTTATTGGTCCGTGAATATTCACAATCATCGTATGAGAAAAAAGATCCTTATCAGTGCTCTCTCTGCTTTAGTCCTCATCGTTGCCGGCCTGGCGCTTGTGATCTGGAGGGCGGGTGACCTTGTCAATCGCTACAGACCCCAGATTCAGACCATCGCGTCAAATGCCCTTGGGATGCCCGTAAGCCTCGGGGACATATCCTTATCGATCATCCCTCGACCAGCTTTCTACGTTGCCGCTGTCACCGTCGGGGCCCCAGGTCAGACGAGCGTGTCGGTGGGCTCTGTGCGCGCGGATGCGGCACTTCTTCCCCTTCTGTCGAAACGGGTTGAACTCTCTACTATCACGATCGACAAACCGAGCATCACGCTAGCGAAGGAATCGTCCGGTGTCGGCCTCAAGGGAATGCCTCGAGGGGATTCAAAACCAAACAACCCCTCACAGACTCCTGCTCCCTCCACGGGCGCAAGCCCAATCGCTCTGTCTATAGACCGAATCCGAATTCACGATGGAGTCGTGCGGCTTGAAGATTCAACCACTAACGAGACTACCGAAATACGAGACATTCACGTGGACGCTGGGCTATCGCTGAACGAGACTCGTGTTGTCATTCCTGAGGGCACCGTTTCTCTCCTAGCTCCGGGCAAACAAAAACTCCAAATCTCCCTGAGCAACATCTCCTTTGATCAGGCTCTCAAGAAGCTTTCACTCGAAAATGCGACTCTTTCAAGTGACGTGGGATCAGTCACTCTCAAGGGTGAGATCTATCCGAGCGGTGGTCCGGGCACGGTCGCGATTACCTCGACGGGGCTCGATATGGCCAAGGCCGCTAAGGTCGCGGCCAGCTTTAGTCCTAGTCTCGCTCAGTATAAGCCCTCTGGCTCCCTGACTCTAAAAATCGCCGCGACGTTATCGGGCGCGACGCTCACCTCACTTAAGGGCCCGCTCACGTGTAAGGCGCTTTCCGCTGACCTACCCGGCGCGCTCCAGGTGCGCGAGGTATCCGGAGATATCGCCATCGATGGGAGCCTGCAAGACCTCGCTGCCTCGACCAACAACATGACGCTAAAACTTCAGGGCGCTCCTCTCTCTGTAAGCACTGCGACGCGAATAAGGCCAACGGAGATCTCCGTTTCCTCATTCACGGTCAAGGGATTCGGGGGAGAACTCCAGGCCCCGAGTCAGATGACTCTCGGATCAACAAACATCCTTCACACCAAGCCCATGGCGCGTGCTCTATCTCTCGACCAGATCCTACAGGCTATAAAGCCCGATGTCGCGAAGGTCCTTGCCGGCACTCTTTCTACTTTTGACGGATCATTTGCCAACATACAGCTGCAGAATCCCACCCAAACAGCGAGCGGAAATGGATCTCTGCTGGTGACGAACGCTCGCCTAAAAGGTTTTAATATTCCGCATCAGGTCCTGAGCAACATCGACGGTCTACCAATTATATCTGGCAATCTCCGCAAGCGGGTGCCTCCCGACTTCGAGCCCCTCTTCGCCAGCCCTGACACTGTCGTACGCGAGGCACGAGCGTCTTTCTCTATTGGCTCAGGAGTTATCCAGATCTCGCAGTTGGCTCTGATCTCCGAGCTTTTCGATCTTAGAAGCTCTGGCTCGTATGGATTTGATGGAAACATAAACCTTACTTCGGAAATTCTTTTTAGCCCTCAATTTTCAGCTGCGCTAACAAATCGAGCCAAGGAGTTTTCTCTGCTGTTGAATGGCGACAATCGCTTTACCGTTCCGTTTCTTGTCAAGGGCAAGGTTCCAGCGGTGATAGTGTTGCCAAATGTAACAACCCTCGCCGAGAAGCTGACCGTGGGAACAGTCCGACAAACTTTAGGCGGGGCACTCAAGGGTGGCAAAGGTGTAGGCAAGTCGCTTGGCAAAGTGCTCGGTTTCTGACTACTCTCCTTTACATATGAGTGCTTTTGATAAGAACCGGGGAGAGGATACGAACGAGACGAGGGAAGTCGCTCCTCCTCGGTCTGAGAGCCACCCTGGGGAAGAGAGGGTTGGCGGCTTCGCCTTCTTCCTCTCCCTCATCCTCTTACTGCCCACCGGTCTGGTCTTCTTTATCGTCGCGATTCGACAGATTCGAGACGCCGATATCGCTCTCGCATCTCTCTTTATCCTCTCAGCCATCCTTGGGATGATGGCAGCCCATGGACTTATTCGTGATCACATATCGGTACTTATTCACGAGTTCAAACACTCTCTCGTCTCAAATCTTGTTGGGAATAAGTACAAGGGTATGAAGATCAACAAGAACTCGGGACACATGGAGTACGCCTACACGAAGCGGACTGCTCATTACAACGCATTTATCTCCCTAGCCCCCTACATAGTTCCCGTCTTCACCGCGATTGCGTCACTCATCGCGTTCTCTACATCACGGCACGATCCGACCATGATGGTGCTGATAGTTGGGTTAGGCTACGGAATCGACCTCCTTCTTAACGCGAGAGACATCTCACCTATTCAGACCGATATCTCTCTTATTAAGGGCGGATACCATGTCGGCCTTTTGTATATCCTGGCGTGGAATCTGGTGATCGCCGCTCTGGTGTTGGCGTGGGCTTTTCAGGGCGCTGCTGGTATTGGAGTGTTATTCAAGACAGTCTGTGAGGCTTTTATCTGGCTCTACTTTTCTCTTTCAGGTCGAACGCCGGGCGAGTAAGGCGGCTCGTCGTACGATACCCAATCCATGCTGAGCCCGTGCGCGGGGGCGGTTACTCCCGCCACACGTCGGTCTCGTGCTTCCAGAACCTGAGACAGAGAGCGCCCTCCCAATCTAGCTCGACCGATATCGACAAGGGTGCCGACAATATTGCGTACCATCTGCTTTAGAAATCCCGAACCGACAACTTGAAAGGTGACAACTCCGCCCTGCTTCTGAAGCGTGGCGGAGTATATCGTTTTGACAGGATCGCGAGCGGTGCAGGAGGAGTCCCTAAAGCTTGAGAAGTCATGCGTTCCTCCCAAAAATGGCAACTGCTCCCTCATTCGCTCGAGATCCAGAGGCGGCGCGATATGCCACATGAGATGCGCCTCAAGCACGGCAGGAGTCGGTCGGTTTAAGATGCGATATGAGTACTGTTTATGGGTCGCGTGAATACCCGGGTGAAAGTCATCGGACACGTAATCCGCCGACAAAACGGTGAGCTCTCCCTTGAGGAGGTGACTCACCCCTTGAGAGATCCTCCACAGCTCCACAGGCTCTGGAATAGTGAAAGTGACAACCTGGCCACGAGCATGCACGCCAGCGTCAGTTCGACCAGCAGCATGCAAGGGCCCGATATCTGAACGGGTAACAACACGCAAAACTCGGCCCAACTCACCCTGCACGGTACGAAGGCCCGGCTGCGCCTGCCATCCGTGAAATCCGCGACCATTATACTCAACGATGAGCTTGATATTCGGCACGGGCTACACTCTACCGATTGAGGATCCTTTCCACGATCTGCACCGCGTTCAGCGCGGCGCCCTTCCTTATGTTGTCGGCGACGATCCAGAGGGATAGTCCATGCGGCACGGATTCATCGCGCCGGACTCGACCAACATGAACATCATCCGTTCCTGCTACATCGATCTGCATTGGATATACATCAGCGGGACTATGGACGGTAAATCCTTGCTCAGTACTGAGCTGCTGCAACAACGCTTCGGGAGACAAGTCGCGTTCTGTCTCAACAAACACACTCTCGGCATGGCTGTAAAAAACAGGCACGCGGACTGCTGTTGCTGTAATTCTTAAATCAGGGATGCCAAGGATCTTACGACTCTCGTTAATGATCTTATACTCTTCTTTCGTAAATCCATTATCGAGGATCACGTCTATCTGCGGGATGCAATTAAAAGCGATCTGATGCTGAAACGCCTCTTGCGGCATCTCTTGTTGATTAAAGATCGCGATCGACTGAGCCCACAGCTCATCGAGAGCATGTTTTCCCGCTCCAGAAACTGATTGGTACGTCGAGACGACCACGTGCTTGAGCCCCGCTAATGTATGGATAGCCTTTAGCACTGGCACGAGCTGAATGGTTGAGCAGTTAGGATTAGCGATGATTCTATCCCCGGGTTTGACGGCATCGAGATTCACCTCGGGAACAACCAGTGGCACTGAGGGATCCATCCGGAAGAAGCTTGAGTTGTCGACAACGGTCGCGCCGGCTTTGACGGCCTCTGGCACATACCGGGCAGAGAGCTCCGCCGACGTTGCGAACAATGCTATATGTACGCCCTCGAACGACGCGGCAGTCAATTCCTGTACCGCGATCTCTTGATCATGAAATTTATACACCTCCCCGACTGAGTCTGCTGAGGCAAGCAATCGGAGCTCCGAACACGGCACCTTGCGCTCCTCGAGCACTGACAACATCTCGCTTCCAACGAGGCCTGTTGCTCCGGCAATTGCGATAACGGGATAGTCGGTCGTGGCACTCATAGTTTCCTCTCACTCCTCAGATACTCGTAGTACCCTGCCAGAGCCCTGACCATGAGGCAAGTTTATAGGCGAAAAACAGTCAGCGTGTGCCACAGTTACATGGCTCTGAAGGGCAGGAGCAATACTCCGGCATGGGGCTGGATGTGCAGGCATCCCGAGTCGCAGGGTGAGTTTAGTCTCTTCTCAGACTTATTCGATTCAAACCCGACAGGGGTTGTGAGAACAAACGCTAGGCCTCGAGGATATCGCGATGGCGTTTATCTCGGAGCAGTTTCTCGATCGTAAACGAAGCGAGTCTGTATCCCTCGGCTTCTGTCTTTCCAGCTTGGAGCGCTACATCAGTGATTGCTTCAATCAGGTCGCCGATGGTGGTCTCGATTGTCACCTTCTGCTCGTTTGTTTGAGTTTGACGAGTATCCATAAAAACTCCCAAAAAAACCGACGACCGCACCCCTGGTCTCAGTATACCGCACCCGGAACAGGCTCTCGAAACGAATTCTCGAAAAC
>JAFMIS010000070.1 GCA_017853915.1 bacterium | reverse complement strand
TGAGAAACGAAAGCCAGAAGACTCAAGCGGAACGCCTCAAACCTCAGAATGAGTGCTGAGATCATAAGCCTCGCACAAAAGTGATAAGTCGCTACATGCGCAGAAGTAGTGCGGGGCCAAAAATATGGGTAGCGTTTTACTCACAAGTAGATGTTCCTTATTCATTATTAACTCACTAGTTGGACTGTACTTGAGAGCTGACTAGAGGATTATTCTTTCTGAGCTCGCTCAATGTCAAAAGACAGAGCACCGTTCGCAAGGGTGATTCCGACTCGACCGCCGTGTTTTAGTTTTCCGAAGAGGATCTCATCTGCCAGGGGATCCTTGAGCTCTTTTTGAATGAGGCGAGCCATCGGCCGGGCCCCAAAGACGGTGTCAAATCCCTTCGATGCCAACCACTCCTGGGCCTCCTGACTCACATCGAAGGTAATCCCCCTTCCAGTCAACTGCTCCTCCAACTCTCGGATGAATTTCCCAACGATCTGCACAATAATTGGCATCGGCAGTGGGCTGAAATAGACCGTCTCATCAAGCCTGTTTCTGAACTCCGGCTTAAAGAGCGCTTTGACAGCCGTATCACGGAAGCCACTCGCCTGAGCGGCGCCAAAACCGATCGCCGCGGCCTTCTCAGAGCCCGCGTTGGTAGTAAAAATAACAATAATATTTCGGAAATCCGCTTTACGTCCCTGAGAGTCGGTAATCGCGGCGTTATCCATAATCTGTAGAAATATATTAAAGACATCTGAGTGAGCTTTCTCAATCTCATCAAACAGAATCACTCCATAGGGATTCTTACGAACTAGGTCGACGAGTAACCCACCCTCTTCATAGCCCACATAGCCTGGAGGAGCTCCCGTAAATCGAGAAACGAGGTGCTTATCGTGGAATTCACTCATGTCAAAGCGGTGAAAATGTATGCCGAGCTCCTGCGCGAGCGCGCGCGCTAGCTCGGTTTTTCCCACTCCTGTTGGTCCGGCGAAGAGAAAGCTTCCGATCGGCTTGGCCTCGGACTGCAAACTGGCCCTACTGCGTTTGATAGCCCGAGCTACAGCCTGAACCGCTTGTTCCTGACCGAAGACACGCCTCATCAGGTTTTTTTCTAAATGCTTCAGGGTTCCCTCATCGGAGAAGCTCACATTCTTTACCGGTACCCGCGCAATCGCTGAGACAACGGCCTCGATCTGCTCCTCATTGATGGTTTTTTTGCGTTTATTTTTAGGGAGTAGTGTGTTCGCGGCGCCCGCCTCATCAATCACATCGATAGCTTTATCAGGAAGAAAACGGTCATTGATGTGCTTCGCGGAGAGTTCCGCGGCGGCCCGCAGCGCCTTTGGGGAAAACGCGACCTTGTGGTGTTCCTCAAGATGGCTCTTCAGACCCTCAAGTATAGTAATCGTTTCCTCAATCGTTGGCTCAGGAAGATCAATTGTTGAGAATCGGCGACTGAGCGCGCGATCTTTTTCGATCGATTTTTTGTAGTCAGAGTGAGTTGTGCTTCCCATGCAGCGGAACTTCGAGGAAGCTAAGGCGGGCTTGAGAAGATTTGCCGCGTCTAGCGATCCGTTTCCCGTCGCGCCAGCCCCTACGACGGTATGAATCTCATCGATAAATAGAATCGCCTTGGGTCGTCTCCCTACTTCGGCGATAAGTTTGCGAATCCGATCTTCAAACTCTCCGCGAAATTTAGTTCCAGCGACGAGTGTCCCCATATTGAGGAGAAACACCTCGGCGTCGAGGAGTTGCTCTGGGACGTTTTTTTCGGCGATTCGAGCGGCGATTGCATGAGCCATCGCTGTTTTACCCACTCCTGGCTCGCCTAGAAAGAGCGGGTTGTTCTTCTGCCGTCGGCACAGAATCTTTACGGTGCGTTCGATCTCCTGCTCCCGCCCAATGACCGGGTCGAGTTTTCCAGCGCGAGCCGCGGCTGTGAGATCCTCGGTAAAGAGCCCCAGGGCGCTTCCACCATTAACACGACCGGGCTCCTGCTCATCACTCTCATCATCAAGATCAGAGATAAAATCATCGGACTCATCTGCGTCTTTCGCGACTCCGTGCGCGATGAAGTTGAGAACGTCAAGGCGCGTCACGCCCTGCTTCGCTAGAAAGTATACAGCGTGAGAATCCTCCTCGGAAAAGATCGCTACTAAGACCTCGGCCGGTGTAATCACATCTTTCTGAGCGGAACGAACATGGAGGATCGCTTGTTGTAGCACCCGTTGCACGGCCGGCGTTTGCGTGGGCTCCGCGCCAATGCTCTTGGTGCCCCGCACTGGAACGACTTCGACATTCTTATCGAAGAAATTCTCTAAATCACGCCGCAGGTTCTGTAGGTTTACGCCCACGCGCTGGAGTATATCCATTATCTGCTCGTCGAAGGTGAGCGCGTACAGAAGATGCTCGAGACAGAAGAATGCGTGCCGGCGAGACGCCGCTTCTCGAAATGCTGCCTCTAATGTAAGCCCTAACTCCGTACTGAACATCACTCTTCCTCCATGACACACCTGAGGGGAAACCCATCCTTCTTGGCTTGGGCGTGTACTTGATCGATTTTAGCCTCCGCAATCTGTTTAGAGAATATGCCCGCGACCCCCCTGCCTGATTTATGAACCTGCAACATGATCTGCATGGCCTCCGATGGACTCTTCGAGAAAATAGTCTCAAGTATAATCACAACGAAATCCATCGTCGTAAAATCATCATTAAGGAGTAAGACTCGATACCGCTTTGGCGGCTCAACTCGCACTCGTTCCTGCGTAGCTGTATCACTCTGATGTTGACGGCTACCCTTGCTCATATGACTCGGCAACTATCCCTATCATCTGTCCAAACGACATACCTATAGTATCGGCTCTCAAAGTGAGTTTCTCACCTATAAATCCAAAGCACACCCGGGGATGGTCAAGAAAGTTCGAGTATGAGTACTATAAGAAGCGGATTTTGATGGGATTTTTCCGTCCGCTACGTAAGGCAGTAGACGCTGCGCCGAAAAACAAACATCATCTTAGAACCATGCCGATAGTCAGCTTCCCGCCAATTGAGTCAGCAGATGAGGATGGTCTACTCGCTGTAGGAGGAGATCTCGATCCCGCCTCTCTAGTTCTTGCCTATCGCAGCGGCATCTTTCCGTGGCCTCTCAACAAGCGAACCCTGGCATGGTTCGCGCCTCCGAAACGCGCCGTCATATTTCTCGATGAGTTTCATATCTCCCGACGCTTACAGGATGAGCTACGAAGGTCTCGTTTTACGACAAGGATGGATTCTCGCTTCGATGAAGTGATCTCAAGGTGCGCTGAGATCAAAAATCGTGGCAAACAACGAGCAACCTGGATCACACCTGACATCATCGAGGCATATTCACAACTGTTTCAACAGGGAATATGCCATAGCGCTGAAGCATACATTCAGGACGAATTAGTCGGGGGCTTGTATGGTGTTCAGATCGGTCGCTTCTTTGCTGCTGAGTCAAGCTTCTACAGAATCTCAAATGCCTCGAAAGTCGCGATGGTGCGCTTGGTTGAATACCTCAGGAGTCAGAAAATCACCTGGTTTGATTGTCAGATGCTAACTCCATTTTCGGAGAGTTTTGGTGCCCGTGAGATTTCGCGTGAAGAGTTTATGGGGCTGCTCGCGGAGGCGACTCGCTGAATTTCTCTTCCGTTACTGCACTCCTCCCCATTCCCTGCTGTGCAGGTATCCCTCGACAAGCGGTATCACCTCAAGCGCCGACTCCGGCTTGTGATAGGCGGGTATAGGATCTAGATACTTCTTAATTCGGGCGAGATCGAGTTGATTGAGTTCAGTGAGCGCCACGACCGGTGTGCCCGGATATACCCAGGCCAGTTCTTGTAAAGTCTTGAGCCCGACCTCGTATGAGACTTTGTAGTCACCAGCGTCATCACCCACCGCAAAGGGCATATGGAGCTCACATAGGATGAGGTCTGGCTTATCAATGGCTTGCAGCTCTTGAAAGGCTGATTGTGGACATGAAGAATCGAGCACTTCAAGACCGTGATGCTCCAGGACAGAGCGCAGAGACTCACGGAATTCCTCATCATTATCGATCAAAACAACTGTCTTCATTGCATCCTTGCAAGAGGGCTGGAGCCCTAGGTTTAGCGTCTGACGTAGCCTTGGAGACGCTCTTCCGTGACCAGAGATAGGTTCGACAGATCCTCTCATGAGCTTGAGCTACTATTTGCCCGCGACTACTAAGTCGTTAAACCCTCGTTCCTTATGAGCTAAGCGATGGATAGACGGGAAGACACAGCTGCAGATGTCCTAGGGTGGCCTGAGGATTCTTTCGAGAGCCGCGCACTTAAAGTTTCCTTACCCTGCACCTCATAATGTGCTACATGAAGGGGCACAGTACATGAAGGGGCGCAGTATGATTCTATCTCCTGAGAAAATATCGGAACTTCGTTCCCGCGCTGAGGCAGCAGCCAAGGCATCATACTCTCCCTACAGCACCTTCGCTGTTGGGGCGGCCGTTCTTACTGCTTCCGATAAAATATTTTCAGGATGCAATGTCGAGAACGCGTCGTACGGACTCACAAATTGCGCTGAACGCACCGCGATATTTTCGGCTGTAGCCGCCGGCGAACGCATCATCACTGCTGTCGCCATTCACACCTCAACCGCTCATGGAACGGCACCGTGTGGCGCATGTCGACAGGTGATCTTTGAATTTGGCCCCGAGGCTAGCGTCTACAGTTTTTCACACGCGGCGGAGCCCTCCGTTATAAGAATAACAGATCTCCTCCCTTATGCATTTGGCCCCTCGAATCTGCGCGATTAAGATCGTTGCATAAAGCCGCGGGCAGGGGCCTACACAAATCCGGAGGGGTCAAAGACAAATGCGCTCCAGGGAGCGTTTTGAGAGAGATCAACCGCCACCCGCTGATGCGCTGCCCATACATCGTGAGGCAGTTCAGTTACAGGATATGTAGGCAGCGAATTCATAAAATTCTCTAGGCGATTTTGTGTCGCGAGCAATTCTTTACCCGGTCGCGCAGAGGTCGTGATGGACCGCCGCCATTCATCGCGAATCGCAATCGCGTCACTGATCGAAACAGAGTCTCCTACCATGAGGAAGAGATCGATGCCGGCAGCGTCAGCAACCTCCGCGAACGATCCAGAACTGAGGCTTGCGTGGATAGCTTTCATGCCCAGAGCATCCGCGATCGTAATCCCTTGAAAACCCATCTCTTCTCGAAGAAGTGTGCGCATTACGGCAGGTGATAGCGTCGCGGGCCGAGACGGATCCAGACTAGGCACCATGATGTGGGCACTCATAATCATTTCAATTTGATCATGTATGAGAGCCTGAAAGGGCTTGAGCTCCCGTTCGAGTAGCTCGGGTTTTGAACGCTGCACACAGGGAAGTGTCGTGTGAGAATCACTTTCGGTATCGCCATGGCCAGGAAAATGTTTGGCGCATGGAATGACCCCACCAGCGCGTAGATTCTTCGCGAATAACCCTGCTGCATGCGCCACCTCCGAGGCAGATCGCCCGAAAGCACGCTCATTGATAACTGGGTTTTTAGGGTTAGAGTGGATATCAGCTACCGGCGCGAATGATAGATTGATCCCCAAGGAACGAAGCTCAACCGCCATCATCGCGGCGACACGTTCTACGGCTGTATCAGAGGAGGCGTAGATAGCTGGGTACGGGAAGCGCGTTACAGGTGGGGGGAATCGAACGACATTCCCTCCCTCATGATCAATTGAGATAATGAACGATGAGCGTCTAACGGCGCTTCTAATCTCCCCGAGAAGATTTCGATATGCCTCTAGCCACTCCTTGTACGGGGCATCCTTGAGAAAGTTTCGTTTACGAAACATAACACCAGCCGGCTGAAGCTCAGCGAGCTGCTGTCTCTCTTCAATCGACAGTGTTGTCCCGGAGGGCTCAACTATAAATCGCAAACCGAGGTCGAGAGAATCTGAAGCCATAGTTGTTTTATCGCCGATAACCATTCACCGGGTTCCAACGTTCATATCGGCGCCGTTATTGAGAGTACGGATAGAGCGGCGCCCTCTGGATTTTATAAAGGTTTTGGCCTAACACGCAATGAAAAGGAACGGTCCGAGCACCGGCGTGATCGCTAACGAAAAGCATGGATGCGGCGATCTTTAGGATGCCGACGGAATTCAGGCGCGCGCTATAAACAAACCCACACACAGGACGTTGTTTTTGTTATGTGCCCTTACCACTGCAACTCAAGTCGCTTGAAATCATCGTATTTCGGATTACGAGTTTCCCAGTACGAGGTTCGATTCGCCCCATAAGAGAGGTCCATCGGTTTTACGCCAAAGATTTTCATGACTCCCGCAATCGGAATGACACCCACACACCAGGCAATGGTTAACACTACTGAGGTCATTACAAGCGAGAGATAATGAGCCAGCTTCATCCATGCTCGCCATACTGGCAACAGCACACGAGGAGCGTACAGACCAAGGACCGCAAAAAGCATCGCTGGCGCCAGCCACATCATCCATTCAGTGGTCTCTCTGCCCCTATACAGTTTGACCGCGGCGACACATGTGCCGATGACCGCGAAAAGAAGCCCAAACTCTTTTACGTGTTGGCGCACAGGCTTTCCGAATGAGAGCTCCAATAATGGATCTCTCTTCTTTGATATTTGCTCAGCAACAGCCGTCACGGACTCAGAACTCTCTAATCCAACTCGAATTTCGTGCGCCAATCCTCTCGCTCCTGCCACTTTGGCTGCTCCTCTTTAAGCATAACAACGTTGCCCACCACCAACGCGTCCATGTTTGTTCGCATGAAACAGGCGTAGGCGTCAGCCGGCGTGCACACTATAGGCTCTCCTCGCACATTAAAGCTAGTGTTGACCAGAACGGAACATCCGGTCTTCGCTTTGAACGCCGATAAGAGCTTATAAAAACTAGGGTGCTGGGGAGCTGATACAGTCTGAATACGCGCCGAGTAGTCGACGTGCGTCACAGCCGGGATATCGCTCTTGGGAACATTCAATTTAGCGATACCAAACAACTTCTCCTGATCCTCAGTCATCGGCACACGACGGGATTCCCGCACGGGCGCGACAAGCAACATGTAGGGAGAATCGTAATCAAGATCGAAGTACTGATTCACGTCCTCGCGCAGCACAGCGGGCGCGAATGGGCGAAACGATTCCCTGAACTTTATCTTTAGGTTCATGTTAGCCTGCATCGTAGTCGAGCGGGGATCGCCGATAATGCTACGACTGCCCAAAGCGCGCGGACCAAACTCCATGCGACCCTGGAACCAACCGACAACCTTCTCCTGAGACAAGAGGTCGGCCGTTACCTTGAATAGTTCGTCACCCTGCACTCTTCTGGTGACAGCACCAAACTGAGCGAGAGATGCCACCGTCTCATCATCCGAGAACTCAGGCCCAAGAAGCGACTGGCGCTGAGAATCGGTGTGTTCGTTAGTGGAACGAGGATTGTCGAGGTAGCCGTACCAAGTGCAGAGAGCTGCGCCGAGCGCACCACCCGCGTCTCCAGCCGCGGGTTGTATCCAGATGTTCTTGAATATTTTGCTCTGCAAGAGTTTTCCATTACCAACGCAGTTGAGAGCAACACCCCCTGCCATGCAGAGGTTATCGAGGCCGGTTTCTTTTTGAAGGTATCGCGCTTGCCGCACCATACACTCTTCAACTACCACCTGAATTGAAGCCGCCAGGTCCATCTCGCGTTGGGTGAGTGGGCTCTCAGGCTTTCGTCGCGGACCATCGAAGAGCTCATCAAACCCCTCATTCGTCATCGACAAACCCGACATGTAGTTAAAGTACTTAAGATTAAGGTGATACGAACCATCCTCTTTCAGATCCAAAAGGTGATCATAGATCGTCTGCGCGTACTTCGGCTCACCGTAGGGAGCAAGCCCCATCACCTTGTACTCGCCTGAGTTAACCTTGAATCCGGTGAAGTATGTGAAGGCTGAATACAGCAGGCCGATTGAGTGTGGGAATTTAATCTCACGCAATAGTGAGAACTTGTTTCCTTTACCGACACCGAGACTGTTTGTGGTCCACTCCCCTACTCCATCAATTGTGAGGATGGCGGCCTCCTGGTAGGGCGATGGATAAAAGGCTGAGCCGGCATGGCTTTGGTGATGCTCAGTAAACAACACCTCACCCTCGTAACCCAACTCAGTCTTAATCGTGTCAGGGATCCACAATTTGTGTTTGAGCCACAGCGGCATCGCTCGCGCGTATGAAGTGAAACCCTGCGGGGCGGTAGCAAGGTAGGTGTCGAGTAAGCGCTCGAACTTAAGCAGCGGCTTATCATAGAACGATACGAAATCGATATCTTTGATCGTCAGACCACCAGCCTTCAAACAATACGCGGCCGCGTTTTTGGGAAAGTCTGGATCGTGCTTCTTGCGGGTGAATCGCTCCTCTTGAGCCGCGGCAATAATTTTACCATCCGATACAAGACATGCCGCACTGTCATGGTAGAAGGCTGAGATTCCAAGAATGTTCATATCGTCGTGGTGTCCCTAGGCAATAGTCAGAGGTTGCAAGACAACTGCTCCCACAAGGGGAATCCAGTTCTTTTACAATGAATGAGCCGGGCGTGTCGACAGGAATCACCCTTTTTTCTGATTGAGGCAGGGGGGTTAGGTGCTTTTCGCCCTGACTGGGCGGGGCAAACCCGGTCACCTTGATTTTAGGCCGGGTTACCTATTCAATACGATGGATGTCTTCCGATAACCGCTCCACCATCTCCGCTTATCTAATCTGCCATAATGAGGAGCGTCAGATCCGACGCTGCCTGGAGAGCGTTGCTTGGTGTGACGAGATCATCGTCGTAGACTCGGGCTCTACCGATCGAACCGTTGAGATCGCCCGCGAGTTCACTGATCAGGTAATCCACCACGACTGGCCCGGGTATGTCGAACAGAAGGCGTATGCACTCTCCCTATGCGCCAAGGAGTGGGCCCTGAGCATTGACTCCGATGAAGAGGTCTCCCCGGAGATGAGGAAAGAGATCCTCCATATTCTTGAGGAGGACAAGGCCGGCAGGGTTACCGTCAATGGCTTTCTCTTCAATCGCGTAGTCTACTTTCTTAATCGGTGGTGGCGTCGAGGCGGCTGGTATCCAGAGTTTCGGCTCCGTTTAGGGCGGCGCGCCGAAAAATGGTGGGGGGGAGAGAATCCTCACGATAAAGCGTTTGTGAAGGGAAAGACGAAGCGCTGCAAAGGAGTCCTCTATCACTACTCCTTCTCCGATCTGACCGACTACGTGCGCCGCGGAAATGCCCTCTCCTCGATATCGGCGAACACGCTGGTGAGAAAGAATGCCCGTTTTTCATTGTTCAAACTGATTGGGAGTCCGATCGCTCGTTTTGTGAAATTCTATCTCGTAAAGCGAGGCTTTCTGGAGGGAGTGGCTGGTTTTGTCATCGCTGCTTCCGAAGCCCACAGCGTGCTGCTGAAGTACGCAAAATTGTGGGAGGCTCAAACGATCAATAAAACTGATGACGATCAGGGCTCCGTAGCATAGACAGGGAAAATATCGTGGGCGATAAAACCGTCCTGAGAAGGGTTGTGCGGGAACACGTGCTGTGCGGGACCCTAGATACGCACGCCTTGACCTTCATAGCTTCTAGAAGTGGTCTCAAAAGTAGCTGCGTGGGAACACGATCGTATGCTCGGGCTAGAGTAACCCGAACGGCCTTCTAGGTCCCAAGGGACAAGGCAAAAATGGTCGGGCTGAGAGGATTTGAACCTCCGACCTCTCCCACCCCAAAGGAGTGCGCTACCGGTCTGCGCCACAGCCCG
>JAFMIS010000069.1 GCA_017853915.1 bacterium | reverse complement strand
CGCTGCCAATGATTCCTTGGCGCTTTCAAAGCCACCGGGACGAGCTGAGCTCTCAAGGGCGCGCCCGCACTCTTCGATCGCGTCTCGGAACGTCGTAAAAGGGCGGACCTGAATCGTCGCAAGGCTCTTGTCGCTCCCCTTGGAGTCCGGGCGGGGCAGCCTCACCTTCCAGAAGAGAGAATTCATCTCACGTTGGGCCTCCGTGGGTTTATCAAATGACCGACGAAACACGGATTCATTTCCCTCTAGTTGTTGCGCTCTTGAGAGTAGATTGTTGTGTACGGTGTCCAGTACGGTGAACTCCGCCCTAATTTTCTCCAGTAGGAGCGCCCGGTCATTAGTGTTGTAGGAATTCTTGATGTTTATATCATCAAGACGCTCCTGCAGCCGCTTGAAGTTGGCCTCAACTTGCGCCAGGACTGGATTGGGGTTGAGGCGTCCCGATAGACTGCTCTCAAGTCGTGCTTTCATACGCACAATGCGGTTCGCAACGTCCTGTTTCTCAGGGTGGATCGAGCTTTCAAGGAAGGCGCCGGTCTGCTCAAGCAGGCCGCGATAGCTGGATATCAAGTCATTGTTGCTTGATTCACATTCGTCCCGAACGCGGACTCTTTCGCGGTCAGATGAGCACCTATCAAGTCGAGCGGTAAGCTCTCTTTCGGATATCCAATGTGGCAAGGTAACGCGAGCGAACTGTTCCCACGCATTCTTTAGCTCAGAGGCTTTCGTCTGCTCTGCCTCATACTGGTGTTCCTCGTGGTACGTTTTTCGCATCGCGTCATATATAGTGGCGAAGACCTGAGCGGTGCGTTTCGGTGGAAACTCTTTTGACTCAGTGGATTCGATCGCTCGGCGCAGATATAAGATCGCTCCTACAGCCTGATGTGGGGGCGTGATCCCCAATTCGGCAAAGGCATTTTCATAATTTTTTGTGACGCGGGTAGACGGGGTGCTAATAGCGAGAACAACCGCGTTGGGTCGCTTCGGAGCTCTGTTCCCAATCGGTTGAATGCAGTCCATGAGGTATTTTGCCTGTGTGACAACCTTTATGTCGGCGCTCGCTTCTACAATCTCGCGCGCAGTTCGTTTCTTTTCAGAAAGGATCCCTGTTGTGGTCGCGAACGCGATAGACACCCGGGTATAGAGGGCGCCCAGTTGCGAGTGCATCGCGGGATTATCTTTCTTTGGGACTACATGTGGAGTTTCGCTTTTCGAGATCTCTCGCAGGTTGCCAGGAACTACCGCATCGCGTGCGTTAGAGAATAATTCCTGGCCGATTTTAAAACTCTTGGAGTCAATGCTGTCCCAAACCTCGCGTGTTACCCGACGCGCCTCAGGGGCCGGAAAACGACGAACAAGTGAGGTGTTGTTCTGAATCTCTTGAAGAGGGGTATAATTACGATCCCAGCTTCCACGTCCAGAGGTTTTCTCAAAGAGCTCCTTCTGTTTCTGAATCGAGTCAATTGATACCTGATCGGCGTGATCTTTCTTGCTTCGACGCGGCGCTTTGGCCTGGGATGTTGTCGAGGGTTTCGTGCGTGTGCTTTTTTGAGTAGCGTCCCCTGAATTATCTCCTTGATTATCTTTTCGTGAAGTCTTGGCCATAGCGGCTGAGGATCTCGCGCCTGAGCTCGCTAGTCAATGACGATGGGAGTCGGAAAATAACCAATAAAAAGGGGCGTTTATTGACCGGAAGATCGTCTCGTCTTGCTCGGCATAGCCTCTGTGGCTGGGTTTATGGCCCGAATGAAAAGAGCCAGTTGAGCTAGGTCCTTATCCCCGTTCTGCTTGAGGCTTGAGGCTTCCAAGAGTAGGGCCTGTTGTTGAGAGGTGCTGAGGGCTTTTATCCCTCGCAGCGTAGCGTTTCGAAGCTCCACGCGCGGATGACCCGCATAGTGGGCGATGTTAATGGTATCTTCGGGCGAGTACGCTGAGAGAGAAACGAGTCTCACGATGGCGGAGATCTTGGAGCAATCGGTGTCAAAACCATCGGGCTCTTTAAACACCAGCTTTATACCCTTCCGAACCGCCTCATCTGAGCAAGCTGTCAAGTGAGCCAGGCACGTAGCGACCACATTATTGGTTGAGGGGTGTGTCGCCAGTATCTGAAGTATAGCCTCTTGCTTGTTGGCATCCGAACTGGACGAGAGTGATATGGCTTTGACGCATTCTACCACCTCAACCGCATCTGGAGAGCGCAAAGCAGTGTTCAGGAGAGTATTAAAATCTTTTTGTTTACATGAGTGGGCAGCAGGGCGGGTCATAGGAGGTATGCTTACTACGTTCGGCGAATTGTGGATCAAAACACAATGATCCTCAACAGCAGAGTTGCTTCACTTGTCTCAGAGACCGCGCGGGCAAAAATCCTGAGCAGTTTGCTTTAACGTCATTGCGGTAGTTGAAGAGATTGAGATAGTTAGGCCCAGACAAGGGCAGCCCTCTTTTTAACTTGTCTCAGAGACCGCGCGGGCAAAACTCCTAAGCAATTCGATTTAAAATCATAGCGGTAGTTGAACAGATCAAGATAGTTAGGCCCGAAAGCTGGTAGCAACTTTTCCCCAACATCGCCGATTCATATGCTTTGAAAACATACTCATGTGAGGTGTTCCTATGTTTCGTATCGACCAAATCATCACCGCTACTACATTCATCCGTTGCTTTCGAGGGATTGCCGAACGCCTTGCTCAGCATATGGAGCCGCTTCTCATCGCCCAGAAAAATGGGCGATTTCTGGTGGTTATGGACGGCGAATTCTTCGAGGGGCTTGTCGGAGCTCGTGACCATGTCGCGTCGGTAGCCGACCGCGAAGAGGGTGCGGTCCAGTCTGATTTTAAATCATAAAATTACCGCGCGGTCTCTGAGACAACGCGGGCCCGCGACTACTCGCCAGAGGAGAGGTCTCCTTTATGACGAATGGCCGTGGGCGCGCTGGGGCGCTATTGACAGTTTGTTCCGCCAGTTGCGAATTTTCCGATCACCAGTTTACCTGGAGGAGTGCTCTTCCCCTGAGCACGAGTGAACTCACTTGAATCCGCCCCGGAGACTTGACCGTGGTCATTCAAGCTCGGTCGGGCAAATACCCCTGGAGTCTGATCGAATCCGCTATCTTGGTGGTTGTTGAACGCATCGAGCGCTTCGATACAACCGCTTGTAGAGATCTGAGCCTTGGTTCCGCTACAGATACTACCCTCACACAACGTAAGCCATTGGTAGATGTCCTTTCCACCGTATGACCAGTCGGTGCAGATATTGCTCCCCGGATCGGCCAACGCCTGAGTCGCCTTAAGGTTCAGTTTCGCTGCCGTGAGTTGCTTAATAAGCGTTACGTAGGGCTGATTCGTGGATAGCTCAGTTCCTGGATTTGAACCTAGACCCTCCATAATCGAATCGCAACTTCCCGCCAGACACGATGGATTTGACATCCCATCGTCAGGGCCACCGCAGAAAAGAGTTTTTCCGCAGACGGTTATTGGACTCTCCTTGGTGGCAAAGTCGTTTGTAATCCATGGATGAGATCCCCAGAATCCGAGTGTACGCGTCAAACAAGAATTAGGTCCTGGGTCGTCTGGATCGCATGAATCGCAGGAGGGACCACCCAGGCAGCTTGCAGTGCATGCAGTAGCCTCCTTGTCGACGACCACTGATGTGCCCCGTCCAAGCTCGGTCGTTTCGCCGGCGATAGTAAGGGTCATCTCAACGCAGTCACCCGGTTCTATGCTCGTATTTTCGCATTTAACTGTGAACCCCGACGAATCACCGTCAAAGCAGCTTGCGTCACCTCGGACAAAGCTTCCCACGGTCGGAAATATTCCGTTGTTGTTCTTGTCTACAGCAGAGCAACTACCCGAGATTGCGGTCTGTGAGGAGAGGCACGTGCTTGTTCCCAGGGCAGGGAAGGTAGCATCAAAATGGCTTAAACCTCTAAACGTGTCAGCTGAACATTCTCGAGAACAAGACGCACCGGGGTCCGAGAGCTGACCCTTGCTCCTACAAAACGAGTTATCGAGGCATGACTCACCTGGTCTAACCAGACTTGAGCACGTGCCTGGAGTAGGGCTGCATATCTCGTACACATACGTCGCCGCTCCACTGTTTTGGGTAGTAGCTGGAGTGTAACTCTTGAGCGCTATCGAGAATCCTGCCTCGCTACACACGTTGTTCGTTAGCGTCTCACACGTGATGTTAGTACACACCGACATGTCCGGTGGTGTAGGAACAGCATACGCGATTGATGGCAGTGCCATTAATATTAGTAACGATCCTCCGGGCCGAGCCTTTACAGGCGAGAGTCTCGCCATCTTTCTCATTAAACGTTTCATATAACCCTCCTCCCCAGTGCGGAATTCCCTTATGATCGACCAGTGGTCAGAAAACCCAAACACTGAAGACCGCTCGGTCCGCCTGCTACACGCATCCAAACTCGTCGCTGTATCTACCTCCCGCATCGACGATTGGTTTGTCGGAGTATTGGATCCACGAGGAAGAAATCGTGATGGGTCGCGTCACCCTAGTTGCGGGATACGGAGCGCGTTGTGACATGAGAGTGTGGACGGAGTTCTTGAGGAAAAGCTGTTGTCGAGGACCAAATAAATGTCCATCAGAGTGTACAAGCCTGTCAGTCGATATGCTTTCGAAATACCGAGTCCAGCAGATCCCGCATTTTAAGCGAGATCTCAGGCGCAGATCGCTGAGGATGCCAACGAGTGGCGTTGCTCATCATTATCGTGGAATTCGCAACTCTTGGAACAGTTGATCGAC
Source organism: bacterium (assembly GCA_017853915.1). Lineage (GTDB taxonomy): Bacteria > Bdellovibrionota_C > UBA2361 > UBA2361 > OMII01 > OMII01. The sequence goes on along the minus strand of JAFMIS010000069.1, from coordinate 5,041 downwards.
ATCGGCCTCTCGATTTGGATTGTCTCCGTAGAGACCGTTAGCGGGCCCGAAAAGCTTCGCCACTACGGGAGTAGGGTTGTGCGTCATTGATATCTGCTGCGCGAGCGCTCGAAGTTCAGCCCCGAGATCGCCATCGTAGTGATCGGCGTGTTGGTGAAGGTTGGAAACGATGTGATTGATAGTTGCGGTACCCGTCATGGGCTCACTCTAAGGAAAGATTGCTCAACACTCAAGTGATTCGGCCGAGGTGTCGAAGATGAGAGTTTGTATGCAACGGTTATAGTCTGTTTGGGTGAGTAATCGAAACCGGGTGATTGTGAGTCTGGGAGCAGTCTTGGACGCTGACGCGCCGCAGCCTGATGCTGTTTAGCTCTTGGGGAAACCGTCAATCGCTGATAAAGATGGAGAGACACCTTCAAGGAGCAAAGGCTCGTTATGCCGATCGTCGCGGTCATCTTTCTGACCCTAGTTAACCTGCTTAATTACTTCGATCGTTACATCGTACAGGCAGTTGAGCCGACGATTACTCAGGAGTTTTCCCTCAGTAACACGCAGGCGGGATACGTCGTGTCTGCTTTTGTGATCGGATACTGCTTCTTCTCCCCAATCTTCGGTTTTCTTGGAGACCGATTTGATCGTCGCAAAGTGATGGCTCTCGGTCTTGTCGCGTGGAGTTGCGCGACGTGGCTGACTGCTAGCGCGCTTACCGCGCTGGGATTTATTGGGGCTCGAATCCTGGTCGGAGTGGGAGAGGCGTGTTATGGGGCTATTGTTCCAGTGTACCTAAAGGGGCGTATCGCGGACACTGTAGCGCTTAATCGAGCGCTCTCTGTTTTCTATGTAGCGATTCCTGTCGGATCAGCGCTCGGATATGTGGCGGGAGGGCAGGTCGCGGCCGAATACGGCTGGAGGGCGCTCTTTTCGTGGGCCGCTATACCGGGAGTAGTGCTTGCTATTGGATTCCTATTTTTGCGACCGGAAGTATCGCGAAGATCAGGAGGCATCTCGACTCCCACCGGGGGAGTGGTAACAGGCCTTCGGAAGATTCTTGGGTCACCACTTCTTGTTCTACTCATAGCGGGATACGTCCTTAACACCTTCGCTCTCAATGGTGTGGCGGCATTTGTCGTACGACATGGAACAACGCTGGGCTTAGGGGAGGCCGAATCTTCTACTTATTTTGGGCTCATATTGGTGGTGACGGGTCTCGGCGGAACCCTTGGCGGTGGCTTCCTGGCCTCTCGGTTTGCGGCTCGCTCGGATAATTCGGCACGCAGTCTGACAAAGTTTGTCGCATACTCCACACTGGCTGCGGTTCCTTTTCTTGTCGGCTGTTTCCTGGCGCGCAGTCCAGAGCTGTTCTTAACAGGATGTTTCCTGGCGGAGCTTCTGATATTCGCTGGGGTTGCGCCCTTGAACTCGGTGATAGTCGAGCGTGCTCCTCAGGGATATGAAGCGTTCACTCAGGGGGTAACGATATTCTCTATCCAGATGTTTGGTGGTTTCTTAGGCCCCGTTATCGTGGGGGCGCTCACGGATGCCGCTGGATCTCTTGGGGTCGCTCTCCAAGGGACGAGCCTCGCGCTCCTGGCGTCGGGATACCTGTGGATGCGAGCCATCAAACATGTGTACGTGAGCGACCAGGAGAGGAGCATAGACGGTAGGCGCGATTCTTAGTAGGCTGACTTAAGCGTCACCACACCGGGAAATATATGACTCTTTCTAAAGACTCCGTAGTTGAATCACTGCTCTCATTACGACAGTCCCTGTCAGGGAATGTCCCTGAGCCATCGACTGTTCCTGCTTTTATTGATACAACGCTCGCGGTGCTGTTTCCACAGCTTTGTCCCGGCGGACAGATCGATAAAATCACCCTGAGTAGCAAACTCGACGAGTTGTATGGGTATTTGGTTCGCTTGTGTCGGAGCGTGGTTGCCTCAGATGCTGAGCTACAAGCTCTTGGGGGTGCTTTTATTGAGGGTCTTCCTGGGCTTCATTCCCTTCTTCTTGAGGATGCTCGGGCGATCTGTCAGGGGGATCCCGCGGCGAGCAGTGTTGATGAGGTAATCCTCGCATATCCTGGATTCTTCGCTATCGCGGTGTACCGTCTCGCTCACTGGTTGGCGAGTCGCAAGGTCCAGACAGTTCCTCGCATGCTATCGGAGTACGCTCATCAACGTACCGGTATAGATATCCATCCAGGAGCCTCGATCGGAAGATCCTTCGTCATTGATCACGGGACAGGAATCGTTATCGGTGAGACCACTCTCATTCACGATAACGTTAAGATATACCAAGGTGTGACCCTTGGGGCGATGAGTGTCGATAAAGCCATGGCAAATAAAAAACGTCATCCGACAATCGAGCGCGACGTAGTTATTTATGCTAACGCCACCATCTTGGGCGGAGATACTGTTATCGGCGCGGGTAGCGTGATCGGTGGAAACGTGTGGCTAACCGAGAGTGTAGCGCCCGGCTCACGGGTCTACCACCGTCGTTAATCGTTGGCGGCGCGCGGGAAATAGGTGGTTTGCTCAAACACTCCAGGTCCAAATGTATCAGCTAATTTTTTGAGCCGATGTGAGAAGCCCCCCGAGCCCAAAATAAAAGAGATGGCTTGATTGATCATAGCTACCGCTTCAGGCCAGTCGGGCCGTATGGCAAAAGCGTTGTCACCGACATCGATCACGGTTGACGGTGAACAGAAGAGCACTTCCGCCGCATCTGGATTAAGTGAGCTCTGCAGCCTGGCGTTCATAGCGCTGCAGATAAAAATGTGCGCCGGGCGGGAGACTCCACGTACCATTATCCGATCGAGAGCCTCCTCAACGGTATTACACAGTATGAGCGAGTCATTCGATCGATTGAGGCGGGTATTAGTGATAAGATGAGCGCGCGAGTCTTTGATCACAGCGATCCTGTAGGAGAGGTCTTTGAGCTCCTCAAATCGGGCCGGGACGGGTAGGGGGTCCAGCCCCTGTGTCTCGCGCGTCCTCATGAGAGCTGACATTCCCGAACGATTTAGGGGGACCGAGAAGTTTATGTTGGCCGGATTGTTCGGAGCCGCGAGCATCGGACCGTAGACATCGATCTCCCCACTTCGAAGTTTATCAACATACGAATCAAAGCGGACCACGGTCGTCGATATCTGACACCGCAGGGAATTCTCTAGTTGCGCGCAGAAATCCGGCAAGAGCCCCCGAGTATAGTCGGGTTTCCCATGTTCATCGACGGAGAATAGCCACGGTTGAGTGGGGTTGAGGCCAATACGGAGCGGGCGACCATTGAGGAGATCCCGCAACGTACGGGGACGGATCTCTGATCTCACTACATTCTGAATCGCCTCTACAAAACCAGCCATATCGAGCTTGACGCTCAGAAATCCCTCGGGGGACTTCTCCTGTTTTGCGATTGAAGAATTTTCATCAAACGGCCATACCTCATGCAGATTAGCCGCTCGAAGCAATTCGTTTGGATTTTGCATTCCAAAATTGAGACCGAGTAGAAGGAGTACCGGCTTGCTTGGTATTCGTCCGTAACGACCGATGTGCGCGAGGTACGATGGAGATACACCACAGCGCGCGCTTAAGTCATCCAGTGAAAGTCTGTGGCGCTGTCGCCACGCCTCCAGTTCACGCGAGAATATGCGCTTCAATTCCGATGAGGTTTCAAAATCTACCTGTTTTGCCATCGTGTATCTATTTCCCGTTACTCCATGACGTGAGCACGGCACGGAGTGAAAAAGGAGTCCCTGCTTCTAGTGTCAGTCAGAAACAGCGTGTAACCAAATTAATTCTTCCGTGCTAGGTTCAAGATTCTGGTCGGACCAATCGGATGCCAGGAATCAGAGCAGAACGCTGTGGCTGTGAAACGATGGACCAGTAGCTGGAATCTCAACAGAACAGGGCATGTGGAAGGGGCTCCACTGCCGTGGCCTCGCAGGGGATAGTTGGAGGTTAGTGAGCGCGGCACCGGGTATACGGTCCAAGTAGCCAAACTCACATGGTTTTAGGGGAGGACTCTGTATGAAGCTGATGCTCGTCGCATGTATCTTCTTTGCTGGAGTATACCTCGGGTTGCATGCTGAACCGGATGGGGAGCTTGCGTATGTTGTAGGGGTGCTCGAGGTCTTGGTGCACAAGGCTTCGCGATAGCCATCAATCATCGTGGGGGTCCTCAGAGGGCAGCTATGTGTTTGAAACCAACTATCCCCGTTTTACTCGCCGTGGCTTTAAGAGGCCCTTCTCGTCAGAACGGCTGATACCGAACTCCGATCGAATTCCGTAGGGCGATTAGTTTTCTCTGTATTTCAGACAGCCCCACACGTTCCGCGTAGTAGAGCACTCCACCTCTAAAAGGAGGAAATCCGATCCCCATCACCGTGCCTAAGTCGATCTGCTTCTTGGCCAGCTCGCGATCGGTTCCGGCAACTCCTTCGTTCAAGCACTTCATCGCCTCGTTGACGAGGTGCAAGATGAGACGCTCAGCTATGTCAGCTCTTGAGAGGGCGCTGTTTGGTCTTGCGGGAAGTCCGAGCGCGTCCCGAAGGCCGGGCCAGGCTCTTGAGTCTTTACCGTCGTAGTCATAGAAGCCGCGATCGTTCTTCCTGCCCTTGCGGTCATACCCGAGAAGCTTCTCAGCGAAGGGAGGCACTGCCATTCGTTCGCCGTAGCCATCAATCATGATCTTCGAAACGTGAGCAGCGACATCGAGACCTACCTCGTCAAGCAGTCTGATCGGCCCCATCGGCATGCCGAACTCAAGAGCAGCCTGGTCGATCTCCTCAATCGAGTACCCTTCTTGGACCAGATAGACGGCCTCATTGAGGTAGGGAATCAGTATTCGGTTGATAAGAAAGCCCGGCACATTATTAACGACGATTGGAAATTTTCCCATCTCGGTGCTACACGCAGCCACCGTCGCGATAGTCTCTTCCGAAGTTTTTTCACCCCGGATGATCTCAACGAGCGGCATCTTCTCGACCGGGTTAAAGAAATGCATCCCGACAAAACGCTCCGGATTGCTAACAGAACTCGCCATC
>JAFMIS010000068.1 GCA_017853915.1 bacterium | reverse complement strand
TTGCCGAGATAGATAGTTACTAACGAGGTAGATCAACCCAACTTCCTTGCTCGAGACCCCGTATGGCGTAAAGAGAGCAAGCCTCATAGGGCACAAACCGAAAGGGGCTGCTTCGACGTGGGATCTCGGTACAACATGTAGTAGGCGATAGAGTCTGAATTGGCGGGCACCCCACCCCACATGCGGTCCACTTTGATCGGCCCCCAGAGTGTTTCCCTAAGATGCCCCTGTCTTGCCAAGACCTCATCCAGAGGAAACTCCGTAACAGAGTGAGCTGCCGCTGTACCGATCTGCAGCGGAGACTCTCCCTCAACCCCTGAGTGTTTTAACTCGGGACGCACCGCGTCGCCCTCAGAATTTATTATTACCAAGGATGAGGTCGAATTAGCGTCTCGTAATCCCACTCCTACCATTGGGGTCTCTCCCACGTGAGGCTCTATCGCTGTATCCAGCTCACTTTCGAGCCGTTCGGGTTTTAACTGACCCGCCGAATACGCCACAGAGAAATCGGGGGATATCATCTCCATGACGATCCGTGATTTGGTAATATCGACCCGACCCTGAGGACACGTGAGCTGGAACTCGAGACCTATCAGCCCAGCTCCCTCAAGATTTAATGATGGAAAGGCATCTTCAATGCGCAGTCCGTCCGGCTGATTCAGCCTTCCACCATCGAGCTGCACGGAACGACGCTCGATGCCCCTACCGAATATCGTCAATCGACACCCCACCGAGTAATGTCCTCCTGTGGCTCCACCTGATGGGAAGAAGTGCACACGAGATTTTACAGTTGGCGTCGAGAGGCAAAACATTAAGGCTTTGGCTGAATTTTTTTGAAGTCGATCCATAGCTTCACATCACCACGAAAGCAAACAACGAAACTGCTCGGAATTGGCCCCCTCCATCGGCATTTTCTCAATGATCTGCATGGCTACCTTAGCCCCACTCTTCGGTGAGACTCTGATATACCCCTGCACCGCGCCTTTTCTCCACGACGTGTCATCAAAATCAGCCAACAACTGCTCCTCGAGCGCCACGGTGCTACATCCCCGCGCCGGAACTGACAGGGTCCACTCTGGAGAGCGCGAACCATAAAACAACCTCACGGTCACCTGCGCGATTTCCTCTGCGGCATTCAGAAGAGACACAAGGTGATCGCGACTCCCTCCTAATATGAGGGGCACGAACGAGCTTTCTCGGCTTGCGATTAACTTTGGCGCAGAGACTATATCGAAATGACCTCCTATCTGTTGGCGACAGAAATGACGCACATCGCGGGATGAGGTAACGATCACGTGGCCCTGCGAAAGCCCCCCTTGCATTTTGAGCCCAGTCACAAAGGGTTCTAGTTCAATTACACCGACCTCGTGGGCCGGGAATTCAACCTCAAAACTATCGAGGGCCTCGCCATCAATATCAAATATTTCACATGCGGTGCGAGTAGTCGCGCCAGGCTCAACCGAGCCGAGCGGCGCTACCAAAATGGTGCTTGAGCAAAAAGGCGGACCGGAAACCCAGAGGTGGTCGATCGTTTGGTTACTCATAGTGGGCGTCTCAAAGAGCTTCCTGACTCAGATCTTCTTGTTAAATAAAACATCGATTCATTAAAAAGCGGGGCACTATCCCCACATTTTTTTCAGATTATCAGCTAATTAGAGGCCCCTACAAGCGGGCTTAGTCCCACGGAACGGCTCCTCTCGATTGAAGACCCTAGCAGAAAAACCCCTGTTTTACACCTATGAAGTAGGTGAGCACAGGAACTCATAAAACGCAGTAGTGTCGAGAACTTCGAGCCCATCAGGCACCCCATAAGCATGCTCGGAGAGGGCGTCCCTAACTATCCTGAACAAAGCGACTGGCACACGACTAGTCATCTCTGAGACCTCCTGTGGAAGAGCTCTAGACCCGAGGCAAAAACCTAGTTTGCGGCCCTCGTGACTGATAATTCAACCCTGCGGTAGTAAAGTTTTCTCTCAGATGTGTCGCTACCATTCTGCAGGGAGAGCTTTTGAACTATGGGAACCACCGCCGAGAAACCTCAGGAGACGAGCGCACAGAGTCACGCTCAAAATTCTGAGAACTCCGAAATCGCCACGGTTCGCTGGGCGATCGGGGTAGTCGCGCTCTTCATTGTGTGCGTAGCTATGGGTGTCATTTTCCAAAGAGTGGTTCAAGCAAAAAAAAGCAACGAACGGGCTCGCCTGATCGCCAAATGCCTGAGCGATCCCTCGTTTAATCGCGAATTGTGCGCGGAGCTCATTTCAGAGGAGCGTGAAGCTCGTATCCGATCACAAACGTTCCGTGGCAAAGCGAGTCGCAAAGCGCCCTTCCAGCTTTCAGGCTCCGACGATGATCTAACACCGCAACCGGGGCGCTAACCCGTATTCTTACGAAGCTCTCTACGCTCGCTGTGAAAAATGTGCGGAAACAGGCCATGGATGGCCCATTTCCTTATCGCCTACAGTTAGTGTGGGACCCCGATGCGCCCACACAATCTGTAGGCTCCAAATTCCTACGCTGCGCTCCGGAATTTGCAAGTGCATCCATGCACGTGCTCGCCCACATATTGCACTATAGTGCATAGTGCAATAGTCGGGGCAAAATTCGGGCTAACCCGTATTTTTCACCAAGCTCGCTGGGCTCGCCGTGAAAGATGTGCGGAAATACTGACCATCCGTGACCCATTTCCTTATCGCCTACAGTTAGTGTGGGACCCCGATGTGTCCACACACAATCTGAAGGCTCCAAATTCCTACGCTGCGCTCCGGAATTTGCAAGTGCATCCATGCACGTGCTCGCCCACATATTGCACTATAGTGCATAGTGGAATATCCGGGGCAAAATTCGGGCTAACTTTCATCTGTTAACAAGGGCTTCGCCTGGTGCGTCAGGAGACGTTGAATTCCAGATCGGCTTAGTTCCCCAAACCTATTTTAAGGTCGACCTGATCCGAGGGTTTCGCCGATGGCTCCTCTACCATTTTGGGTGAGGTCACGCTTGGGCGCTTGGACTCATTGGTGATAGTCGGCAACGCCGCTTCTGGCAAACCACCATGTACTGAGGGCGCCGCCGAAGAGCCCCACTCAGATTCCTCCGCCATCCAACGCTGTCGCATAGGATCCATCGGATTCTGGTAGGAGGCATATCCGAGCTGCTTGACCGGAATACGCTCAAGAGTTCCCGGCATCGAACTTCCGCGCAACATCTTGGCTAATTCGCGGGTCTTGGACATTTCGACGGAACCAGCCGAAAGAATAAGGGCTGTCGAGGGGTCGATCAAACGAGCGTTAACATAGACTCGCTCTGGAGAGACAACGTACGTGCCCACCACCACTGCCGCCAAATTACGGTGCGGACGCACCGCGCGCACATCACGAGAAAGAGCGAACTCTCCCGAGGTATCAAGAAACTGCAGAGCGTCAGATTGCCGTAGCTCCACCACATCAAAGCCCTTCATAGCGAGCTCGCTCATCAGCTGCTCTCCCACCATTCGACCAAAGGTTGAGGAAGCATACAAATCATCGATGTTCACAAACGTCGTAACCCCGATCGGACCAGGAACAGCACCTTTGTAGTACTGGTCGATCTGAGCCGCTAGCAAGGCCGTTTTAAATCGCCCCGGGCCGTAGTTCTCATAATCTCCCATCGGGATAGGCCAGTAGGCTGGGACGTCATCGTATCGAGGGCTGCACGCGCTCACGGAGAGCAGAATACCCGTACAGGCCATGGTTAGCAGATGGCACATTCTTTGAAATGTACAGGGTCTGAGAGTGGTTGTAAGCTTGCGCTGTAGCGCCTTTATTGGAGTAACCATAGTAACCTCATGCAGATAGCTATCTATCGGAGTTTCATTTTCCGACTTCGCACGGCCCGGAGTGTCATTTTATTGACGTGTCTCCTTGGTACTTCGAGCTGCTCATATCTAGGCCGTCACCTGGGAGAGTGGTGCAATACTCGTGCTTACGTGAGAACAGATCTCCAATCCTTTATGGATCAAAGGTTTACGCCGAAGAGCCCAGTTCGAACTGGGGTAATACCCTTCGTAGTACCGGCAAATCTTTCCGCGCGCAGCGCCCAGCAGCCCGGCCTCGGTAACGAATTAGCCTGGTCGCTGCAAAGAAAACTCCTTGAGACGGAAGTTTTCCCGATTATTGAGGTTCTCAATCGAGAGGACTGGCCTCGCAAGAAAGAGGAGTTCTTCACCGGTAATTTTGGGGCGTTGGCCTTTGCTCGAGACGCCGGATACGATTTGATAGTGGTCGGATATCTCGATCCATTCGATCGACTCGACACCTGGAATGTTCACACCAAAATTATTGAGGTCGCGTCTGGCATCACAATCTGGTACGGGACCTCCAAGGTATACACCTCTCGCGCTGATATGTGGGAGGTCAGTAGCACCGCCGGGCTTACGGATAGACGTCCGGATCTGTTCTTCACCAAGCCCTTACTTGAGACGGTGACTCAGTGCATCGCCTATGACATGACCCACGATCCGGAAGTGGATTAGAGCTTTTCTTTTCGACTGAACACATCTCGGAAGCTTTAGTGCTTCACAACTCACACGTGCGCCTCCACGGTCATCGGCGCCCCTCGCGCGACATACTCCCTATGAGCTTCTCTTCCGATTGTTTTTCGCGGTTGTCTTTTTCACGGGCTTTCGTGTTTTGGTCGGCGCGCTTATCCGTCGCACGCCGGCAACTTTTTTCCCTGATGCCTTCAGTTTCGATGAGGCTCGTAACTGATCGATCGCGGCCAACACCTCCTTGGCATGCCCCTCAGGCTTCACTGATGAAAACACTCGCCTGATCACACCTTTCTTGTCCACGACAAACGTCTTGCGATGGATCCCCTTAAATACCCGCCCCATGAACTTCTTATCGCCGTAGACCCCATAGGCGCGACTTACTTTGAAATCCGAGTCCGACACCAGCGTCACGGTTAGTCCATACTTCTCACAAAAAGTCGTCTTCGTCTTTTCGTCGCCCCCTGAGACGCCAATTACCATGGCCTTCTTTGCCGCAAATTCTCGGAGAGCCTTTGAAAACTCCTGAGCCTCGATGGTACATCCGGGAGTGTTATCCTTTGGATAAAAATAGAGAACTGTAAAATCAGACGTAAGCGCCCCGAGAGATACCGGCTTCCCCTGTCGGTCCTTAAGCGAAAACGCGGGAGCCTTGCTACCTTCCTTTAATTCCTTCACACACACCTCCTTACCATATCGAACAGCTGCATACTCGCATCTCACCCGGACGGAGCCCATGCTGATGTACACCTTAAGAGACCAGGCGTAGCCAGTTGCGACACCAACCAACACTCGGTCTCACCCATCGAGTCTGCGCCAACCCTACTATAGTGATTTGCAAAAGTCCGTGCCAGTGAAACTGGCAAGGCTTTTGCCATACATTACTATAGGTTATCGCTTTGATTCGCCTCCGCGAATCGATAGCGTTTTCAAAAAGACGGTATTTTGCCGCGGACTTTTGGAAAAACGCTATAAGCACACATTCTCTCCTCAATCCTCATATCATTCATAGGGAGAGCGTTATGAGCACTAAATCAACACTGAAGGCAAAAAACACCGTGGCTCCTCAGTCCACCACACCCTCCGAGTCCGAGACTCCCAACTCGAACCCTACTACCGCGATTGAGGGGGACCTTCCTATCGGGAGCGCCTCAATTCGAAAACGACTCGGGGCCACACACACACCACCCGATGTCGAGACGGGTACCACGTCAGATTCACCCACTCAGGAGGCGGCATCGAACGTAGTCTTGCCGCTCCAGGATCCGCGGGAAAACCTGCGGTTGTTTTCTATCACTGACCAAGTTCGAGTCGCCCTTGTGAAGCTGCGTGACTATATCGATGAGTCACCTATGCTCTTCTCGGTAGGCGGACTACTTCCCGCCCTGGGCTACTGCATCAGATTCGCAATCAGAGCCGCCATCGATTTTGTTCTTGGTGATGCGACTCCTCGAGCGCCTCGCCCCATGAACCAAGAGTCTGGCGCTGTTGCCACTCAGTCCTCGAACATGGGCGAGACTCATCCTCATAAAGATGAGAAACCGCTCGTGTGTGAATTCACGACCGCACGAGAACGCGACTCACGGGCCGGAGATCCGATTGAGATCGCGATGCGAGAATATTCAGACGCCGTTCGACATCGCAAAGAACGAGAAGAGGAGCAAACTCAAGCCTGTCAGGAGCGGGAGAAGCGCGATCGTCTGGAGGAGATCAAACGACTCCTCCACGACATTGATGAGCGCTGTGGCTATCTACCACATAATCCGGGAGTGGCCGCGATTATAGCCTCTCTTGGCTCCCCGTATGACTCGGTACAAGCGGCGATCTCCCAAGTGATGCAGCTGCAAGAAAAAGAGGAGGAACAGCGTCGGTTCCAGCTTGAGCTTGAGGAAAAAGAGTAGCTTCCTTTTTTCTTAAACATCTCGTATTTCAGTGGGTATGATGAACCCGCCCCTTGAATGCACCCTAATTCCTCCTGCGCTCGCCCCATGCGAGCATATCGCGGGAAATGAAAAGTTCGCCCTCAAGGCCTTCGCTATTCAACAGCGCCACATCTCTCCCTCTGGTAGATCATACGTTGACGTAACCCTCGATCTTGAAGATGGCGCCCCTATCGGGCACGAGGAGGCGCTTAGGCATCTCTTCGCGCGACTGATAAACTCTGACGCTAATGTCTGCCACCAGGTGGGAGTCCGCATCCATCCTGTAACCTCTCCTCATTGCACCCGCGATCTGGAGGTTATGATCGCGGCTGCTGGCTCGCGTCTCTCGTACATTACAGTCCCGAAAGTCAGATCGGTGCGAGACGTGCGGTGGATCGCGGGACTCTCGCGACAGATCGCCAGCACCCATTCAATCGAAAATCCCATACCCCTGCACCTTCTGATTGAAACCCCAGAGGCACTCCACAATGTCTTCTCTCTCGCCGCGATACCAGAGGTCCAAACTCTCGACTTTGGCTTAATGGACTATATCTCGCACTCTGGGGGTGGCATCCCGGCCACTGCCATGCGAAGTCCGGGGCAGTTCGATCACAGACTCGTGAACGCGGCAAAAATTCAGATCGCTCAAGCGGCCCTGGCTCATCAGAAGATCCCTTCGCATAATGTTACTGTGAATGTACGCGACCCTGAGCAGTGTTACCAGGACGCGTTCCGAGCTCGGCATGAGTACGGCTTTCTTCGAATGTGGAGCATCCATCCGGATCAGATCGATCCTATTCTTCGCGCGATACTTCCCTCGTCGCAGGAGATCTCAGAAGCACAGGCCATAATCGCGGCAGCTGCTCAAGCTCAATGGGGCCCAATCGAGATCAATGGCCGCCTGCATGACCGCGCTTCGTTCAGGTACTACTGGTCAATCTTACAGGCCGCCGGTATCAGGCCTTGATATCACCACGACGGGCAACTCTCCTACTCCTCTCGGCCTACGTCGTCTTTTAATGACAGAACAAGCCTCTCATTATATCCAACCGTGTCGAGGACTTTTTCAATCGAATTCTTCGGGAGGCCCCGTTCCTTCGCCACCGTGTCGAATCGCTTACGGTCGACGTACTCCTGCACAACCTCATCGGCGAATTCTGGATACATCTCACGCACTCTCTGCACGTTTACCTCTGTTCGTTTAACTTTCTGAATCAAACAACGACCATCGGGTCCGTCGTACGAAGCCTCGCCATCGATAAGCTTCTGTCGAATCGCATCTTTTAACTTCTGCTCTCTCGCCACGAGATATCCGAGCTCGTGAGCAATCGACGCTGTCAACTCAAACCTTTGACGCATGACGGCGGTATACTCTCTCATGAGCTCTGGCACCGCCAAATGCAACTCGGCCATGCAGCGCGCCTCTAAACCAGCAAGATAGTCGTACAACGACAACGCGACTTCAGCGTCGAGACGCGCGTAATCTATCTGGCTATCACTCAAAGGGCGCGCAGACCAATCACTGGTCTGCTCATCCTTTCGAAGCTCCACCCCCAGAAGCAATCGACAACATGTTCGTAGGGTGTGATTCGGGAGATCAGGACGAAATTCGCGCGACATATGGAGAGTGTCTCGAATGCCCTTGACCTTCAGATCGTACCGAGCAAACTGTCGCTCCTCAAAAGCGGCATTGTGCGCTATGAAGATCTGATCCGGGGAGGCCAGGAGCGGTCCAAGCGGAGTCGGAGCGCCAGCACTTAAAACATCCACCAAAAGAACATGTTTTTTTGTCGGGATGCCGATCTGTATCAAGCATAGCTGCTCATTTCCTGTCTGCCATCCACTCGTTTCAGTATCGACAGAGATGACAGGTTCAGACTCCAGCGAATCCGCGGCGCGAACAAGCTCCTCGGGCGTTCGGATCCAATCGAATGAAAATGTGGGACTCGCGTACATACGCTCCTACTATGAGACACGGGGCATACTTTCTCAGGGCTCCTTCCCTGTATACCCCACGCCCAGCCCCCTCTCAAGACGGCCTAATCAATCCAAGCGGAGCCCAATAATCGGTAGCACCTTGGCCTTTTGGCTTGAACACGGTAGTGTTTCCCCACATGCCGGGGCATGTCGCCCAAGGCAACCAGCACACGTTCATGAAACGACGAGTTTTAAAAAGGATCCTCCCGTGGCTCATTACCCTGGGAGCTCTCTACTGGGCATTTAGGGACGTGGAATGGGGGGTGCTGTGGTCTCATATTCGAAGCGCCCGTCCGATGTACATAGCGATAGCGATGCTTCTCACCATCACCTCCTATTGGGTGAGAGCTGCCCGTTGGCCCAAGCTATTCCCCAGCGTTACCTTTCCCCTGCTCTCCTCATGGAAAGTATTGGTGCTAGGCTTTTTCATGAACAATATCTTGCCCGCGCGAGCCGGAGAGATCGTCCGCGCTCATCTCGGTTCTAAGGTACTCGGAAAACCCGGTACATTAGTGCTTGCGACTATCGCGAGCGAGCGATTAGCCGATGGTCTTACCATCAGCGTACTTTTTGCCTCTATTGTTGGCTTCTTTGGTCGCGGAAGACTTGACCCAGAGATCGCCAATAATCTGCTCTTGGTCTCCTACCTATTTGGGGCCGTAGCACTTGGGGTCATCGCGACATTATCGATGCGCAACACCATCTTCTCAATCGTCGAGAAGTACTCCAACAAAACCGATGGCAAGGCCCGAAAGTATGCCCTTTCTAGGTTACAGATATTTATTGACGGGCTAAGCCCTTTGAGGTCCCCTAAACAGGCCCTCATCATCGCCTGCTGGTCAGTGATGATTTGGTCGATTGAACTGGGAGCTTTCTGGGCGGTGGCTCGGGCCTTTGATAGCTCCCTTCCAATTTCAGGAGTGGCGATCTTTCTGGTCGCGGTGAATTTCAGCTCTCTTATACCGGCCGCTCCTGGTGGCTTTGGTGTGATTGAGCTCATCGCTAAAAGTGTGCTTGTGTCGGTAGGTGTGGAGAGTGGAGAGCTCGCTCTCAGCATGGTTCTAGCCCAACATGTGATTCAATACGCGGTTATTGGTATCCCCGGGGCCTTTCTGCTATCCACCCTACGCTCTCAACTTAATGGCATGTCAGAGGAAACCCAACTTGCTGACGAGATGCCAGGCTCCTTGGCCTCCTAGTCACCTCGGAAATTGGTTCTGTGTCCGGCGGTCTAGCAGGGTGGTGAAAAAAGGCTTCGTCGTGAGCGTTTCCAGGGTTTTGAGCGAAACAAGGCGGAGTCGACAAAAAACCGGACCCGACTTCGCTAAAGCTACGTCGAGGCATACTTCATAAGGGTCTCGCCGTAGTGTCAACAAAGGCGGGGGTGTATCCGCTGAGATACACTGAGGATTTTTTTGGCGGCTCCAACTAAGTTG
>JAFMIS010000067.1 GCA_017853915.1 bacterium | reverse complement strand
GGCGCGGCTCACGACGATGCCTTTGGAGGGCGGCCGGTCCGGCCGCCGGGTGCAATAATTCCAGCAACACCGCTGCATTCGAGAGTTGCGCCCCTTATCCTTTAGCGCTACCGTTGTGAAAAGGCGTTTTGAGTCGAAGCCGATCGGGCTCGTATGTGGCGCTTTAAAAATACACATGGATCTTTATAGGTTTTTTCATCCCCACCACAATCCGCGCTTGAATACTACTCCAATTCGATATACCGAGTTGAGTGAGTTGCTGCAGGCCACTACGGAGCTTCGAAAAGCTCTTGAGCGAGCGCAGCACAGAACAGAGCGAGCGCCGTGTCCGCCGATTCTTCCTGAGCACTTTGTTGATGTGATTCGGGCCGGACGCTTTCTTGAGGAAGCGTTGAAAGCTCTCAGTGAGGCGCATCCCGGTGATTCTGAAGAGGAGCTCCAAGAGGTAATGCGAGAAAGGTCGGTGTCATCAGGATGGGACGCCTGGACCAGAAGAGTTCATGAGACGGTCGGAGAGAAAGTATAGACTTCTCCATGATACGCGCCAGGGAGCCTAACACGCGGGGGTAACTCTAAAAACTTCGCGAAGCTCTCTGTTTTGAGATGTGATATACCAAGAACAAATTATGTCAAAAAATAAGAAACCCCGAAAATTCTCCAAGCGGTCTTTGTCCGCGCGATCTTCAAAGCGCCCTGCCTCCTCGCGCAACAAGAGCTCCGATCTACCGAGAATTCCAGGTCTCAACAGTAGAAGTCGCGGCCGTCGCGGAGAGCTGCGACGACATCTGGATGAGCGCTTGCAGCTTCTCTACCACCGCACAATGGTGATTGAGAATGAGTTGCGCAAGCTAGATGAAGATCGTTTCTACCGCGTGTGTATATTCGGGAGCGCGCGAATCAAGCAGGATACGAAACAGTACTCGGATGTGTTTGCGCTAGCCCGATACTTCGGTTGGGAGGGGATCGATGTTCTGACCGGCGGAGGTCCAGGCCTCATGGAGGCGGCGAATAAAGGAGCCCGTTTGGGTCGAGAGGAGAAGAAGACCAAGAGTCTGTCGTATGGACTCTCGATTCAGCTTGAGTTTGAGCCCGAGCCAAATCGACATATCGATATCAAGCGACATCATCACAAGTTCTCTTCGCGGCTTGATGATTTTATACGACTGTCAAACTCGGTTGTTTGCACACCGGGAGGTATCGGCACGTTGTTGGAGTTCTTCTTTGTGTGGCAACTTATCCAGGTTAAGCACGCAACTCCACGACCGATTGTTTTGTTAGAAAAAGCGTTTTGGGAGGGTGTCGTGCAGTGGTTGCGGGACGTTCCCCTTGCCCGTGGATTGATGGGCGAGAAGGATTTTTCAAATATTCATATCGTTGATACACCCGAGGAAGTTTTTGAAATCATATCGGCCCATCACCGCGAGTTCCGAGAGCGGGTAGGAGCGGTTGAGGAATCAACGTAAATCGCGATGGTCGTGTGGCGCAGTGGGGCTATTCTCCACTGTCCTCCTGTTGTCGCCGCTCGGCGGCGGCTCTAATCGCTTCAAGAAAACGATTTCGTATCGCTTCCCGTCGCTCCTCTTCGGGGCTCATCTCCGTTGGTTCGGTGTCGTCTATCTCCTCTTCGGTTGACTGCTCAGGGCCCGGCTGCCAGGCCGCTTCTGGGGGGTTGTTCGCTGAATTACCCGCATCTCCGCGGCCTGCTTGCTCAAGGAGTGAGAATAAGTTGCCGCTTGGAGCTGATTTTGAGGTAGGGGCTACAGCTACCGCAGGCTGACTGTGTGGGGCTGGTTGATAATTGGTGATTCCTTGCGCTGTGTTCAAGACTGATGTGCGAATCGCTTCAGGATAATGGTCAAGCACATAGTCTCCTGCCAAGGGGGGCGAATTTTGTTTGTTCATCTGAGGCGAGGCGGCGAGAAGTTTTGATTGCGAAAGCTGTTGAGGCTCCAGAGCTTTTGTATCTTCGGAGGGTAGTCCCCTGATGTTTTGTGCCTGATTGTTTGGCTGGGGACCTGCTTGATTTTTAGGTTGCTCAAGAGAGGAGCGGTTCGCGGTCCACTGTGGGACCATAAGCGATAGTTTCGGCGCGACGGTAATCGCGACCCAGACCCCCATGCCGGCAGCGGCGACGAAGCTCCCCAGCTTTAAAAAGGACGACGCTCGCGTGGGCATCGACACGGGAGGTTCATCGGTCACAAGGTGCGGACCGGACGAGCCTCCCAGGGCCGCTACTGAGAGGGTGGCGGCTGCGCGAGTTGGCTCCCGCGGTGGCGCCGTCGGAGGGGGAGGCTCTTGCCGCAGCTTGTCCCGCAATTCGTTAATCATGGCGTTGTGAACGGAGCCCGCCGAACCGAATCCGATCGTTCGGTGAGATGTTTGTCCTACCTCAATTCGCTCCACTATCTGATTGTCAATCCAACACTCAGGGCGATACGAGAGGCTTGGGATCACTACGATAACCTTGCGAGCGCGAGCGAAGGTAGCCAGTAGCTCAGCGGCCCGCTCTCTCCATTGTCCTGAGATGTGCTCAAAGGGATCATTGAGCACGAGAATTTTATCAGGGTCAGTGGTGGCAGCTACCAGACGGAGTCTCGCGGTTTGATCCGCGCTCAGCTCAGAGCAGTTCTTCGTCGCGGTATTTTCGAGGCCAATTGAAAGGAGGAGCGAGTCGACGGCGCTATCGGGAACCTCCCATCGAGCTAAGAACTCTCGAACCGAAAGTCCCGCTGTGGGAGAGGGCTCTCCGAAGCCCATGACAGTGTGTTCGTCGGCCTTGTACTCGGAGCCATCGCACGCAGCTACAATGTTTTCTTTCCCGGGAGTGCCGCTTAAGACGCGTTGATATGGGCGTAGCTCACTCGGAACTGAAGACCTTAATACGGAAACTCGACCCGCGTGGCATGTGACCATGTTGAGGAGCTCTCCAGAGTTGGAGAGTAATTTCAGTTGAAGTTTTTGAGGCATGTGTGCTCCCTCGCGACCTTATCCGCTCGTTACTATCTCTCGGTATTTTTCCTAGGAAGCATTATCTTCTGAGGCTAAAAGGCTAGAGAAAACATCGAATGGGGAATGTGGTTAACTAGTTGATGTTACTGATCTGGTCGTTGCTTCGGGATTACATAGCCAGGCTGTTAGGGCCAGCCCAACGATTTCATGAAACCCTCCGGCTCGGATCCTACGATAACGAATAACTAATAGGCTTTCCACTGTGCGTGAGCGTGGCGCTCTCTTTCTATTCTTCCAAGAAGCATTCCAGGGCTCGACCAGCCGGAGAGCGCCGCAGCGTTTCTAAGGCTTTATGTTGGATCTGTCGAACTCGCTCTCGTGTAATACCAAGCAGCTTTCCGCACTCGCCCAAGGTCTTGCCCTGAGACCGCAATATCAGTATCTCCCTCGTTCGTTCGGGTAGAATCTGCAAAGCGTTGGCCAGCTCTCTTTTAAGATCTATAAGGTCAACGTCGTTCAAAAGGTTGCCGCGGTTTGCTGTGTGCCGGTCCTCAATGTTCTCAAGTGAATTGAGCTCCTCGGAGCCCTCTGACTTTCCAAGGTTGGAGGTGAGCCGAGTCGCGAGGTGGATAGAGCGGATTTCGCCTGGCTCCAGGCCTACTTCTTGAGCTAGCTCATCAGAAGTTGGGGCGCGGTGTAGTTTGTGTGACAGACACTCCTCTGCCTTTCGAGTCCTATAAAAATCCTGGTGTCGATATGAGGGGAGCCGCACTAATCTGCTCGTATCCATGGTGGCCCTCATCATTCTCTGCCTGATCCACCAGGTCGCGTAGGTGCTGAACCGGACACCTCGGTCTGGGTCAAAAAGCTCAACCGCTCGCATAAGACCCAGATTGCCCTCCTGAATTAAATCGCCAAGAGTCAGCCCCCTGCCTAGAAATCGTTTGGCTGCTGAAACCACCAGACGTAAGTTTCCTTGCGTTAGCGCGGTTCGAGCGGCAAGCGCCTCTGTCTGAAAAGCTTGAATGGATTTTTGGCGAGCTACCGCGTCTGTGAGCAGCTCTCCCATGCACTCGGGCGGCGCCGCTTCATACCTGCGCGTCTCTGGTAGTGTAGACGCCGCTTGACGCGCCTCTTTGACCTGGTCAGTGAACTCCCGAAGAAAGTCTTCCATGATGGATTGAGTAAACTTACATTCGTGAAGAAGTCGTGCGGCTTTCCCAAGTGAGAGCTCATAGGGTGTTTTTTCGGTATCAGACCGCGAAGCAGAGGTGAGTGAACCCGCGGCTCGCCCTTGCTCAGCGCGCACGAGTAGGTGGCGGATCGTACCGGAGTTCAATGATAACAGCTTGCGGTGTTGTTCTACCGTGTGTGGCTGATCTGGATCGACCCCCATAATGGACTCCATCGGGCGGGCTCCTGACAGCACCTCCTCAACAAGGTGCAGAGCGCGTGCGGCGATTGATGGATTCTCTAAGAGGCTCAACGATAGTTGCGAGAGGCTTCGTCGAAACTGACGCGCTATCTCTATCTCCTCCGTTCGGGTTAAGAGCGGAAATTTCGGGAGCTCCTTTAGGTAAGGAGAGACCTCAGTATCGACTCCGTGTGGTTGGTGGTCGTGTTCGCGCTTGGACTGCTTCATGGGAGATCTCTGTGATTCGGGTCCTGCTTAGATATTTAACGAGACCTTCGAAAATGTGCCAGTAAACGCTGGGTGGTAAGGTCAACCCCGT
This sequence comes from bacterium, assembly GCA_017853915.1. GTDB lineage: Bacteria > Bdellovibrionota_C > UBA2361 > UBA2361 > OMII01 > OMII01. Next base: position 5,197 of record JAFMIS010000067.1, on the reverse strand, counting down.
ATTCAATCGCATCTACATCGCCTGCGAAATCCTGGAACAGGGAGCGCACCTCTCGTTTAGAGATTGGAGAGTTGATGATGCGACCAACGTCCCGCAGGAATTTCCATCGCAAGGCGACCTCCTGCGGCCGGAGAGGTTCGGCTTGGGGGTGAAAATCGATGCCAAATGTACAGAGGTCCTCGCCGACAGAGTCGCTTTTACTAACTCCCATAAGAGCCAACTCCTCGCGCCACGAGCGATAGGAGATCGAGCACTCTCCCAGCGGCGAGATAAGCCCCGATATAATAACTGAAGATTGAACTCGAGGATCAGATGTGGACCCCTCTTCGACTGTCTCAGAGAGAGTAGAATCCACCTCAGGATGTGATTCATCGGAGATGTCGTCGGAGCCAGCGTGCTCACCGGAAACATCATCTTCTTCCTCCTCAGCGTCGTCAGCTAATTCTATTGAACGCTTGAATTCCACCGTTACTGGGAAGGGGAGCTTTCGAGCCGCGCGCTCGAGATTTCGAGGCTTCAAGGTTGAGTGGTGTCCTACAAAGAAATCCGCGGTATTGAGCAGCCCTGACTCCACTAAGCCTGTTATCTGTTCTGGCGCGAGGCGCTCGATTACAGCGTGTTGTTCACTGTAACCGGTATCCGAACACTGAATCGATGTTGGTAGCCACGCACGCGGAGCGCCAAGTAGGTCAGGAGGTTGTGGTGAGAGAGCCTCCGCCGCTTCTGAGATGCTGGGAGGAAGGGTCGATATCGATATTGTGGGGGTCAGTAGCGTTATCCGGAGCTTGCCGTTGTCCTGTATCTGTTCAGGGGTCGCTTTTTCAAAGAGCGCTGAGAGGTCGTCTCGACCGAGGAATGTTCCCGCTGAATCAACCAGATCCCAGCGCAGTTTGTGGTCTGAAAATGAGAGTAGGATGTGGCAATCGATACTACCTGGGTGTTGGTGAGAATGCCGAAGATCGATCGCGTGAGGTTCATCATCCGAATGTCGTAAGATCAAGATCTCATATCCGCCCTCCTCCGAGGCTCCTTCTCCAATGTGAATAGTCCGCGTCTGATGGATGCTCAGCGGTGTTTCGTTAAAGTAGCTCTCAAGAACGCAGGCACCATCTAACTCTCGCCTTTCAAGGATAGCGCCCAGGAGCTCTTCACGCAGAGGCGCCCCTATCTCGGGCATGAGGCTTTGAAGCAGTGAGGTAATCGAATCATGAGAGAGTCCCGAGAATGTCAAAACCTGGGGAGCGTGTTGATCGAGTCTGTTGAGCTCCCGTGACTGGGGCGTTTGAGGGCCCTGGTCAGGTGTCTTGTTATCTTCGGGTTGCTGAGGGCGTTCGTTTTTTGATGGTTCCAACATTGGTAGTAGTAGTCCTACAAAAGCGTCCAGGAAGTATAGCCAGAGGTGAGCAGCTTTCCCATAGGAAGTAGCGTGAGGCGACGTGTCGAGCACGGTAGGTAATGGTACTGATAGGACCGAATCAGTCCTTGAGGGTTACTTCAGCGTGGTTTAATTGAGGCTGGGGTAAGGCCCGAGTGATGACGGTATCCGCGGAGAGATCCCCCACGCGAGCGGGCGCCATCAGCAACCTATCAAAAACATCCGCCTTTTCGAATGGGCGAGTGTTTGCCGAGCGCAAGCCCTTTCGAACGCGCGTAATACCATAGAGATCTTTGCCACATATCAGAGCTTCGACTCCCTGACGAGTTTTTGTGGGAGGAGTAAGCACACGCACCCCTTCTTTGAGCGCCCCATTTTTTTGGAAAAGGAAAGCTGAGTACTTAATTCGATGTTTGTTGAACCCTAGGATCGAATCGAATTGCGCGTGGAGCCTCGGTTGTCGCCACTCTAGGGTGTCGTGGCACCAATCGGTTGAGGATGCTGACAGCATCGGACATCGATCAGAACGTAAACACGGAAACTGGGGCACAAGGGCGCGGTCGCGCGCGACGAGCCAGTCTCGTAGACCCATAAGTCTGCGTGTATGCGACTGCTGACCCGGCTCAAGTAAGAGGAGATACCCGCGTGGCGTAAGATGATCAGTGATAGCTAGTAGCAGCTCCATAGCGTCCTTTTCCCGCAGCTCGGCCAGAACATTAGCGCATATAATCACGTCAAACGATCGTTTGGGATCGAGCGAGAGTGAGCGACTAATGTCCAAGGTATGTAAGGTATCAGAGAGAGACCAGCGCGAGAGTAGTTGCTCCGCTACCGCGCGCATCTCAGGGGAGGTTTCAACGCAGGTCAGGTTTATGTTCGTGGAGAGTGCGCTCAGAAGGGCGAGACCTGCTGTGCCCGGGCCGCAGCCAACATCGAGAACTTGAATTGCGGGCGAGTCGAACGAGAGCAGGGGGAGGAGATGAAGGATCTTAGCGGCGTTAATCGGCGTGTAGTAGAGAGCATACGCCTCGGCCGCGAGGCGTGAGTTAATTGGGGACGTGAGCGTCGAGCCGGTATCGTGAGTGACATACGCCGCGGATACGTGGCGAATCGCCTCTGCGTAGGGCTCAAGAGCAGAGGCGCTGACCTTGCCCGCCCTGTACTGTGTGTAGGCGCGCTCAGGCAGGATTTGAGAGGCCAAGAAATCCTCAAGTGCATCGATCGGCGACATAGAGCCATCCTGCTAGTTCGGAGTCCATTCCGTCTGAAACTCCAGCTGCCCACATCCGAGCTGGGCAGATACGATATCTTGCCTTATCCTGAGTAATAGGGGAACGTGAGGGCTGACGTCCCTTTCAAAAAGTTTCCGCACGGAGAGTACCTTCTGTGGCGAGGGGCATACGCAGGATAGCAGAGGAATGAAGGGCAAAATTCTTAGTCGCGAAGAGGCTGTTACAGTTCGAAACGCGCTCAAGGCAGAGGGCAAGCGAGTCGGCTTTACCTCGGGTGTGTTCGATATCCTTCATCCTGGTCACGTGGGGTACCTCGAGGAAGCACGTGCCTTAGTCGACGTGCTCTTTGTTGGAATAAATTCGGACGCTTCAGTCAAGCTCAACAAAGGAGGCTTTCGGCCGGTCAATAGCGAGCGTGAGCGAGCTGAGGTTGTCTCGGGGCTTTCGTCAGTAGATCGCATCTTCATTTTTTCTGAGCGCAACAATAATCTGAATGTCGAGGCGCTCAAGCCTGACCTCTACATCAAGGCTGGGGATTACTCCGAGGATAAGCTCAGCTCCAAGCAGCTTGTCGAATCGTACGGAGGTCGTGTGGCGCTGGTTCCATTCCGAGAAGGCTCCTCAACGACGGGTGTGATCGAGAAGATTCAGGCCGCGCTTCTTAGTGACGAAGGAGAAGTATTGCGCCGTGAGGTTCGTCCAGCGGTGTTTCTTGATCGCGATGGAACTATTAACGAACACGTGGAGTATCTGAGCGATCCAAAGGGTTTTGTAGCCATGCCTGGTGCCTTCGCTGCGATCAAGAAGTTCCAGGATCTAGGCTATCGAGTTGTTGTCGTTACGAACCAACCTGGAATAGGTCTCGGGTATTTTTCCAAAGAGGATCTCTACGCAGTCAATAGAGAGATGCTTCGCCAGGCCTCACAGGAAGGGTGCGCGTTTGATAAGTTGTATTTTTGTCCTCACTCCAAGTCGGACAACTGCTCGTGCAGAAAACCCGGACCGTATTTTCTTCAGCGTGCCGAGCGCGAGTTGAATCTCGATCTCGCGAACAGTTTTATGATTGGGGATATGACCTCCGACGTGCAATGCGGGATTAACGCCGGCATTCGCACTATTTTAGTTCAGACCGGTCGTGGAGGGAGTGACAAGATATACAATGTCACCGCATCATACACAGCACGCGATCTCCTCGATGCTGCTGCTTGGATCGCCACGCAGCCCAAGCAGAGCCCGTCAACTCCTGTGGCGAGCCCAACATCTTCCTCGTCTGACCAACCAGTCACGCATGCGGCGGCTTCGTTAGCGGGGGGGCTTCACCGCGATTATTCAGCTGTGTTTGGCTCGATTCTCGCCAGCGCTGATCTGATCGAGCAGCGTGTGGGTGGCGATAATCGCGGGTCTCTTGTGGCTGACTCGGTAGGATTGATTCGTAAGGCGGCGCACCGAGGGATAGCGGCATCTAAAAAGTTGGAGGTCTTCGCGACCCTGAGCGACGCTCCTCGCGCCAAGCGCTCATTGAGGTCGTGTGTTGAATCTGTAATTGAGCTGGTATCAAGTGCGCATGGTAAAGAGTGCAGTCTCGAGCTCGTGTGCCCTCACGATGTTGAGGTAGAGGTTGCCGATTTCGCTGTTGTTCAGATGTTGCTTGAGCTGTGTGAAAATTCGCTTGAGGCGATGCAAGCGCTGCCTGAGCGCTTTATTGTATTTCATGTCGATGTAGTCTCTGTCGCGCGCGAGGCGAAAGATCTCGACCTTGCACCCGGCTCGTACGCCCGAGTAAGTATTGTCGACCACGGTGACCGTGGTGATACCGCCGAGGTCGACACGGCTGTTAAGTCCCTCTCGACCGCTCAAGCAAAGGAGTTTGACCGTGGATTGGGCCTATCAATGTTGATGGTGCGTTCGGTTATGAAGCAGCACGGCGGAACGATCGCTGTGGCGTCTCGACGTCAAACCGGAACGAATATCTCTCTGTATTTCCCACTTCCGTAGCTGGTTGAATACAATACGGGGGAACATCACTACATCGATAGCGTTTTCCAAAAGACGGGATTTCGTCACGGAGGTGTGTAAAACCCCATAGGAGGCGGACATGCGCAGAAAATTAGAAGTACCAATTTAATCCGACGCTGTATCGGGTCGCGCGTTCATTACTCAGCTCCGCCTGCACAGAGCTTCTCGCAGTCGTCTGATACTGCGCTTTTCCGCCCCAGACATCACGAATACTCCCCTGAGTAGTGTCCGTTTCAACACCGCCGTAAAACCACGCTTTCATCATCCCACCATCTATTCGTACCCCAACGTGCGGACGGAGGCGGAAATACGACTCAAGCGAATGAACGGCTCCGTCAACCATGCCGTAGACGATAAGAGGCGAACTGAATACCTGTCTTGCTTTTCCGAGGCCGAGAGCTAGAATTCCGTCGTAGCGTTCACCTCCTCTGTAGCGCGCTCTCTCCGATCCAATCCGTAATTCCCAGGACCAATCCCCAGACTCAGCGGACGTTTCGGGGGTAGTAGCAAAATTAATTATCCTTAAGAAGTCATAACGGTCTACAAAGAGTCGGTCCTCCTCTTGGAACACGCC